>JAJDZM010000190.1 GCA_022824615.1 Candidatus Binatia bacterium
GGAATATCCCGGTTCTGGTTGAGCAAGCGCTGAAACGGGGGACCCTCCAACTCCCAGCCCCGCATCCGTTGCGCCCCAATTTCAACGACGAAGATCGGCGGTCTAATCCCGGTGGTCTCGGTATCGACCAGTATCCAGGGAGTATCTTTTGCAAGGCTATGTACGGACATCCAAGAGAGGGTGCTACCGTATCCCTCGGCGTCTGACAAGATTTCCCTCAAGAGTACCCTCTTAATTTGAGGATGCTCTACCTAATTTGAGCGTCCGCCCACTGCGGCGAGAAGGAGTCAAATCCGGATACCCTTGCTGAAGCCGGCAAGGGGGGCATAGACTGTTCCATAGTTGTGATACGCTTCCTGTTCCGCAGCATTACGCGCTGTGTTCTCTGGACCATCGATCTCTTTGCGCGCCTCACCGGACGGCACAAGCCGTATAACACCCTTCAGATAGAGCTCACCGGTCATATTGCCGAAGCCGGTGTCTTGGGCTTCCTGCCGTTTCGACGTCCAACCACGCCGGACCTGTTCGGCCTGACCACTCTTTTGCGCTGGGCGCGTGAGGACGAGCAACTCAGCGCCGTTGTTCTCACTATCGACCATCTGGATACCGGCTGGGCTCGCCTGCAAAACCTGCGGCGCTCCATTCAGGCGCTCCGTCACGCCGGGAAATACGTCCTCGTCTATCTCGCCGAGGGTGGGACCCAGGAATATTACCTCGCCAGTGCGGCCAACGCGGTGGCGATGGCGCCGGCCGGTCACCTGACCGTCACCGGTCTCGCTGCAGAAACGATGTTCTTTAAGGGTGCGCTCGACAAGCTGGGCATCCAAGCCCAGGTCAGTCAGGCCGGGCAGTATAAGTCAGCCGGGGAACCGTTTACGCGGACCTCGCTGTCTGAGCCGCATCGGGAGATGATGAATAGTCTGCTGGATGACCTGTACGACCAGATAGTTGAAGGTGTTTCCGCGACCCGGAATACCGACACAGCGACCGTGCGGGAACTCATTGACCAGGGGCTGTTCCTGCCGCGCGAAGCTCAGGAAGTGGGCCTGATCGATCACATTGGCTATGAGGATGATATCCCGCACTGGCTCGAAAGCCACGGACGACCGGAAAAAACTGAAGAAAAAGGACGGGCTGCCGCTGTGAATTCAGCCGAGAGCGACCCAAACCTATTCATTGAAGCGGGTGCCTACCTGCGGCGGCGCGGGCGGCTCATGCGGCGCCAGGCGCTCCGTTATCCTCCGGCACGGATTGCCTTCATGACGGTGGGGGGAACGATTACGCGCGGAGAAACCGAGACCGGGAGTGACGGGATTCAGTCCACCGGCTCCAATAGTGTAATCCGGGACCTCAGACACGTCCGCGAAAACCCGGAGATTGCCGGGGTTCTTATCCGCGTGTCGAGCCCTGGCGGGTCCGGGCTGGCCTCCGATCTGGTCTGGCACGAAATTCTCCAGACCAAAGAAGAGAAGCCCGTGATTATCTCGCTGGGCGATGTGGCGGCGTCGGGAGGGTATTATATCGCGCTGGCCGGCACGACTGTTTTTGCCGAGGAAGGAACGGTGACCGGCTCGATTGGCGTTATTGCCGGGAAGGCGGTATTGCACGGCCTGTATGCCCAACTCGGTCTGGATAAGGAAATCCTGACCCGGGGCAAGCGTGCGGCGCTGTTCTCCGACTATCTGGCCTTTGGTCCGGCAGAACAGGAGCGCATGAATAGTGAGCTCCAAAGTTTCTATCAGGACTTTGTCAAAAAGGTCGCCCAGTGTCGGTCGCTCAGCTATGAGACGGTTGACGCCTGTGCCCAAGGGAGAGTCTGGAGCGGGAGACAGGCCGCGGCGCGTGGCCTGGTTGACCGAATCGGCGGGCTGGAAGAGGCCCTGGCCGAACTCAAATATCGAGTCGGACTCCCTGACTACTGGCCGGTTGGGGTCGAACGTTTCCCCAAGCCCGCTTCGCTCCTCCGGCTTCCATCCCTTTTACGCCTCCTGCCTTGGGGGGGAAGAGTGCACGGAACCGGCTGGCCCTGGGAGCGAGACCGGATATGGGCAATTCTGCCGTTTTCTCTGCGTTTTTTGTAACCTAGGTGACAGCCTGACTCTTGCGTTGAACTTGCAACGTCGGATATCCTGCCTGTCCATAATCTTCTGGGTCATATTCTGACTGAGTCTGTAACAACTCTAAGCGAGACAGTGCTGTAACAGCCGAGGGGGAGGAGATTCCATGGCCACCAATCCAGCGGGGGGGCCCCTGCAGAAATCGACGCAGGAACGTGAAAGCGTCGTTATTCGTTTTGCCGGTGATTCCGGGGATGGCATGCAGTTGACCGGCACCCGTTTTACATCCGAATCCGTTCTTGCCGGGAATGATGTCGGCACCCTGCCCGACTTTCCGGCGGAAATCCGAGCTCCTACTGGCACGCTGTACGGTGTGAGCGCTTTTCAGATCAATTTCAGCAATAAAAATGTCTATACCCCTGGGGATGATCTCGATGCCCTGGTGTGCATGAATCCGGCCGCGCTCAAAACCAATATTGCCGATCTGAAGCAAAACGGCATCCTCATTGTTGACCCGGCTGAATTTACCTCGGCCAACCTGAGAAAGGCCGAATACGAAAACAACCCGCTTGAGGACAGTTCGCTGGATAAATACCAGGTCTATCAGGTGGAAGTCACCAAAATGACGACCCTGGCTCTGAAGGACACGGGCCTGCCGAACCGGTCGGTCATGCGGAGTCGAAACTTTTTTGCTCTCGGCGTGGTGTCCTGGCTCTTTAATCGTCCGATTGAGCCGACCTTGGAGTGGATACAACAACGGTTCGGGAAGACCCCGGTCGTTGCCGAGGCCAACACCCTGGCTATCAAAGGCGGCTATCATCTGGGTGAAAACACCGACATGTTTGCCTCGTCCTACGAGATCAAACCGGCCGAGATCGATCCTGGGACGTATCGCAATATCACGGGCAACTCGGCCACCGCCCTGGGTTTTGTGATTGCTTCCCAGAAGGCCGGGCTGCCGCTCTTCTTGGGCAGCTATCCGATCACGCCGGCCAGCGATGTGCTGCACGAATTAGCCGAGTACAAGAACTATAACGTCTATACGTTCCAGGCCGAAGATGAGATTGCCGGGGTTGGAGCTGCCCTGGGTGCCGCTTTTGGGGGGGCCCTGGCCATTACGACAACCAGTGGCCCCGGGATGAACCTCAAGGGTGAGACCATGGGTCTGGCCGCCACGGTTGAATTGCCCATGGTGATTACGAACATCCAACGGGCCGGGCCGAGTACGGGTATGCCGACCAAGCCCGAACAAACCGACCTCCTCCAGGCGATCTATGGGCGGCACGGAGAATCGCCTCTACCCGTGATTGCCGCCTCAACACCGGCCGACTGTTTTCACGCCGCCTTTGAGGCGGCCCGGATCGCGATGAAGTATATGACGCCGGTCATCCTGCTGACCGACGGGTTTCTGGCCAACGCCTCGGAACCCTGGCTCCTGCCGAGTGTCGATGATCTGCCCAGTATCCCGGTCGAATTCCGGACCGATCCGCAAGGCTTCTTCCCCTATCTGCGGGATGAAGAAACCCTGGCCCGACCGTGGGTCAAACCGGGAACACCGGGTCTTGAGCACCGCATTGGCGGCATTGAAAAGGATTATCTGACCGGCAATATCAGCTACGCCCCGGCCAACCACGAACAGATGGTGCGCGTCCGGCATCAAAAGGTGGCGAAAATCACACAGGAGATTCCGCCTACTCAAGTGAAGGGGCCCGAGCAGGGCAAGCTGCTGGTTCTGGGTTGGGGCAGTACGTATGGCGCTATTGCCGCGGCGGTCGAGGCTGCTCAAGCGCAGGGCCATACGGTCGCCCAGGCCCATCTGCGCTATCTGAATCCGCTGCCCGCCGACCTGGGTGAGATATTGGGCCGGTATGAAAAGGTGCTGGTCCCTGAAATGAATATGGGCCAACTCCTCAAACTGATCCGCGCCGAATATCTGGTTGACGCGGTTGGGCTGAACAAGATCCAAGGCCGTCCGTTTAAGGTGTCTGAAGTGGCAACCCGCATTGCCCGTATGTTGGAGGACTAAGGACCATGAGCACAGAAGCTGCGGTAAAATTGACCCGGAAAGACTTTGTTTCAGACCAGGACGTCCGTTGGTGTCCGGGCTGTGGGGATTATGCCATTCTGGCTCAGGTCCAAAAAATCTTCCCTGAACTCGGCATTCCCAAAGAGAAGGCAGTTTTCATTTCGGGGATTGGCTGTTCGAGCCGCTTCCCGTACTACATGAATACATATGGCTTTCACACCATTCATGGTCGAGCGCCGGCGATTGCAACTGGACTCAAGGTCTCCCGGCCCGACCTGCACATCTGGCTGGTCACGGGTGACGGCGACGGCTTGAGCATTGGTGGCAATCATCTCATCCATGCGCTACGCCGGAATGTTGAGCTCAAAATCATGCTCTTCAACAACCGGATTTACGGCCTGACAAAAGGCCAGTACTCGCCGACCTCAGAACTCGGCAAAGTCGCCAAATCCACGCCCATGGGCTCGGCCGACCATCCGCTCAATCCGATAGCCTTGGCGATGGGGGCAGAGGCGACATTTATTGCCCGCAGTATCGACACCGAAGCCAAGCACCAGCAGGAGACGCTGAGGCGGGCAGCCGCTCATAAGGGCGGAGCGTTCATTGAAATCCTGCAAAACTGCAACGTCTATAATGACGGAGCCTGGGAGTACCTGAAAGCGAAAGACTCCAAGGCTGATACCCAACTGCTGCTTGAGCATGGCCAACCCATGGTTTTTGGCAAAAACAAAGACCGAGGTATTCGCCTCAACGGTTTAACCCCTGAAGTGGTCACTATCGGGAATGGTGTCAGCACCTCAGACCTGTTGGTTCACGATGAACACGATCAGACTCTGGCCTATTTGCTCGGTCGCATGACACCACCCAACTTCCCCACGCCGGTTGGGATCCTGTTTTCCACTGAACGGCCAACGATCGAGTCTTTGATGAACCAACAGATTCAGGACGCCATCGAAAAGTCCGGCCCAGGGAATATTGAGACCCTGCTGCGCCGTGGGGATGTCTGGTCAGTAGAATAATTTTCTCAACAGTTGAGAAGGCCCCTGTTTGTCTCCGCGTGTGACGAGCCGGGGCCTTCGTGTTTCTAGCTCTAGCGTATGCCACTCCATCTCCGTATCCCCTGTCCCCAGTGTGGAAAAATTCTCTACCGGAAGCGTAGTGGGCGTTGTCCGGAGTGTGGAACGCCAGTGAGTGCGCACGTGGAAGAGGTCCGCGACCGGGAGGAGCGGATTGAAAAGATTGTGGCTGTCATTGGGACAGCGCTGGTTGTCCTGGTGCTCATGCTCGCTGGCGGAGTCGGACTGATTGAGGGCATACTGATGTACGGGGCGGCTGGCGCGGCAATGTTTTATCTGGCAAAAAAGACGTTCAAGTCAAACCAGGGCCAAGAAGAAAAGGAAGAATAAGGAAGAGAGCATGACAGAAAAGGCCGACCTGAAAAAACAGATGAAGGAGCTCAAAGGGCAACGCGATACTGCCCTGGAGCAAAAGGAACACAAAGAACTCAAAAGGATCCGACGCAGCATCCGTTCTGTCAAACGGCAGTTGCGCGCCCTGGCACAAAGAGCAAACGTGTCCTCCAACAGCATGTAAATGCTGGCACGTGTCCTCTTTTGAAGCGGCCCCGGCTTCGTAATGCTCTGGACTGAGTCCGGGCTGCTACGAGAAAAGGAAAAGGCTATGAACGTTCGGATTCAATCTCGACCCATTACGGCCATACGCAGTGACCTGCTGGTTGTCTCAGTCGCTCAAGGAAAACACAATGCCGCACATCTGAAAGCCCTCGATGCCGCTGTAGACGGCGCGCTGCGCGAGCAGGTGAGACGCAGCCGATTCCAAGGCAAGCGGGGTGAGACCCTCCTGTTCCATACGCATAAACGCCTCCCCAGCCTATTGGTTCTGCTGGTTGGACTCGGGAAGCAGGCGAGCATTGAGTCGTCCACCTGGCGTCAGGTTGGAGCGACCGCACGCCGCCAGGCTCAAGAGCAACGCGCGAAGAGCATGGCCTGGTTTATCGAACCGGGTATGGATGCTCAGGGTATGGGCGCCGCAGTCCTCGAAGGAATACTGCTGTCCGGCTATGCCTTTCAGAAGTACAAATCCGACAACGGAAAAAAGACGGCCATCGAGACCTTCACCCTGGCCGGTCCCGGTCTCAGGAAAAGTGTTCGGCTGAGCCAGTCCCTTGAAACGGTCCAGAATACTGTTCCAGGTGTCTTTCTGGCACGCGATTTGGTCAATGAACCGGCTTCGGTTTCCACACCTACCTATTTAGCCAATCAGGCAAAAAATCTCTCTGACGGAAACGGACTCAAGACCGAAGTCTGGGGCGTGAACAAGATCAAGGCGGCCAAAATGCACGGGCTACTGGCAGTTTCGCGCGGCGGTCCAGAAGAGCCACGCTTCATCAAGCTGCGCTATACCCCTGCCACAAAGCCCAAAAAGAAGGTTGCCCTGGTCGGCAAGGGGCTTACCTTTGACTCCGGTGGACTTTCGCTCAAGCCGGCAAAGTCCATGGAAACGATGAAGATTGATATGTCGGGTGGCGCAACGGTACTGGGGACAATGCGGGCGATTGCCGCGCTCAAACCGCAGGTGCAGGTCACAGGGTATGTGCCCTCATCTGAAAACATGCCGAGCGGCACGGCTCAGAAACCCGGTGATATCATCAGCTATCGAAACGGCAAAACCGTCGAGGTCCTCAATACGGATGCAGAGGGCCGTCTGATCCTGGCTGATGCGCTGATCTGTGCCGTAGAAGACAAGCCCGACGTCATTATTGACCTAGCCACCTTAACCGGTGCCTGCATGGTCGCCCTGGGCTCTCGAGTCGCCGGGCTATTCAGCAATAATCAGCAGCTGACGGACGATTTGTTGGCCAGCAGCAAAGAGACGGGCGAGCAATTATGGCCCATGCCCCTGGTGAAGGAGTATAAGGACGACATCAAGAGTCCCATTGCCGATATTAAAAATATCGGCGGGGGCTATGGGGGGGCGATTACCGCGGCGCTGTTTCTTGAAGAGTTTGTCTCGGGGGTTCCCTGGGCGCATCTGGATATTGCCGGCCCGGCCTTTTCAGAGCGAGCCCTGCCGCATGCCCCCAGAGGCGGCACCGGCTTTGGCGTGCGGACACTCGTGCAGTATATACTGAGTTTGTAAAGCACTCCGCCGGGGAAACGATGATTCCGGCGAAGATGCGGACCATCGCCCAACTCCAACGCCAGATCGTTGCCTGCCGGCGCTGCCCCCGGCTCGTTCAGCACTGCCAGCGCACGACCCAGGAGAAGGTCAAACGCTACCGCGACTGGGACTATTGGGGCAAGCCGGTCCCGAGTCTGGGTGACCGCACCGCGCGTCTGTATATCGTCGGCCTTGCGCCGGCAGCGCATGGTGGCAACCGAACGGGACGGGTGTTTACCGGAGACCGCAGCGGGGACTGGGTGTTCGGTGCGTTGTACGCCTCTGGCTTTGCCAACCAGCCGACCTCAACCCATATCGATGATGGCCTCAGGTTACAGGGCGCATATATCACCGCGGCCGTCCATTGCGCACCGCCAGACAACAAGCCGTCGCGAGAAGAATTTGATGCCTGCCAACCCTATTTGCTGCGTGAAATCCAACTGCTGAAACAGGTCCGGGTCGTTGTCGGGCTGGGACAACTGGCTTTTTCAGCCTATCTCAAAGCCCGGCGAGAAGTCGGCCTATGGGTTCCGACGCCCAGACCGAAATTCGGCCATGGCAAGCGTTATGACCTGGATGGCATCACCCTCATTGGTTCCTACCATCCCAGCCAACAAAATACCTTTACCGGTCGGCTCACGCAGCCCATGTTCCATGCCGTCTTCCGTACGGCCCGGGAAATCATTGAGGGCGTAACGCTCTGATACGACAGAATGGCAACGAACCTATTCAGGAAAAATTGCGTTAATGACCTCATCAATCGCGCGCTGGGAGTCGTTGTCATCCGTCAGTGAACGAGAGACAGCAACGGTACACGCGCGACGTGGCGTCACACCCTGGCGAATGAGCTGGCCGGAATAGATGAGCAGCCGGGTGCTGACGCCCTCTTCAAGGCCACTGGCTTTCAGATGGCGGACTTTTTCACCCAGCTTGGCAAGGTCAAGCGCGGTTTCCAGAGGCAAATCACTCTCGTGGGCAATGATCTCAGCTTCCTTATCACGGGGCGGGTAGGTGAACTCGACCGTGACAAAGCGCTGCCGCGTCGAGTGTTTGAGGTCTTTAAGGATACTCTGGTAGCCGGGGTTATACGAGATGACCAGCAGAAAGTTCTCGTGCGCCTCAAGGATTTCGGCCCGCTTATCAACCGGCAGAATACGCCGATGGTCGGTCAGCGGATGGATGAGGACGATGGTATCCTTACGTGCTTCCACAATCTCGTCCAGATAACAAATCGCCCCGGTGCGGACGGCCTGGGTCAGCGGTCCGTCCACCCAGACGGTATCATCACCCTTAATCAGATAGCGTCCGACCAGGTCGCTCCCCGTCAGGTCTTCATGGCAGGCGACCGTGACGATGTTTTCCGGAGCTTCCGAGTCGCGGTTCGGCATGAGCACATGGGCCATATGCTCGACAAAACGGGTCTTGCCACAGCCGGTCGGGCCTTTCAGCAACACGGGCAGACGACATTCATAGGCGGCCCGGAAAATCTCGACCTCATCGCCTATGGGTAAATAAAACGGAACCGCACCATTCGGAGTAGTTGCTTCGCTCATAATCGTGACTCGTTTACTCTGTTTATGAAGTGGTCGTGAGGGTCTCCATAACTTGCTGGGTATCAATATCGATGAGTTCAACGGTCGCCAAACCACCGACGCCAGTCTTTTGCCCGGCGTCAATGAGCTGGCCCCGAAGTTTTTCTCTGAAACTCTCCCGGACAGTCTGAGGCATACCAGCCATGGGGAAATTGCGAAAGAAGACCCTGGCCTGGGTTTGCGATGGCCACTCGATGCGGACGATTTTGGGCGCCATCATTTCATGCGTGCGAAAGAGCGCTTCCACCGCTTGCTGAAACGGGGAAGCTTGAGTTGGCGTCGCGGTTTGGGATGGGGCCGTCCCGTTCGAGAACTGTGTCAGGAGCTGGTCGATGCGGGCCTGGACGGTGGTGTTATCCGTCAGACTCTTGGCCTGCTGTAATGAGGCTGCGGCTTGTTCGGACAGGCCCTTCTCCTGGTAGGCAACCCCCAGATTAAAATGGGCCTGAAAGAAGCCGGGCTGCTTGGCCAGGACGGATTGGTATAAAGCGATAGCTCGGTCGACCTGACCGGTATAGAGGTACATGGTCCCGAGGTCGGTCGTCACGCTGGCATTATCCGGGTCCAGCGCCAAGTAGCGCTGGTAATACTCGATCGACTTGTCATGTTCCTCAAGGTCGTAGTAGACATTCCCCAAGCCGCGCAGCGCATCCAGATCGTTCGGTGCAAGCTCAAACAGCCTGCGATAGGAGGCCAGGGCCGCGCTGCGGTAGCTGGCATCCAACTGCGACGCCCGGAACTGGACTTCGGCCAGGGTCCGCCACGCATTAGGGTCTTGCGGGGCGGCATTGGCCTGAGCAACCAGTTCCGCAATCCGACTCTTCACTTCCTCGGGCAAGGAAACCTGGGGGTGATCCTGGGGCAAGGCCGAGCCGCCCGTGCTGGCTTGCGTGGAACTGGTGGGGGTCGGGACGAAAGGCTCTGTCCGCAGGACAAATACCCACAGTCCGATGCCAACGGCGAGGTAGCAGGACAAAACAATGAGGCCGGGAAGGGGCAGCCGCCGTGCGCCCGTCGCTGATGGAGCAGCCGATTTCTGGGCCTGCTGCCCTCCGGCCTCACCTCCGAGGGCTTCGCCGCAATTCGTACAAAAATTTGCTTTAGGAATAGTCTTTGTCCCACACTGTGGGCAAAAACGCGCTGTCGCCATCCTGCCTCGACCTCCGTGTAGCCTACCTAACAACAATACCCCATGCAGGCTAGGCCAGACAGGGCGAATCCCGTTGACAGTCAAGGAGTCGGCTGGATAAGCTGCAAACGGCCCTGGGGAGGAATACATGTCGAAAAAGAGTGCGAAGCGCGACCCACGCCTGGCACGAGGCAGAAAAGTGCTGGAAGAATGGGGAATTCAGCCGGCTGCCGGACAAGACCTGGATATTGCCAGCCTGGGTGAGCGCATAGGCCAGAATGCGGACGCTGACTTCGCCTTGGCCGCCTTACTGGGCGAGGTCCAGACGGCAGAGTCGGCCCAGTTCCTGGCGGATTGGATCGAGCGGACAACCGATAAGCCTTTGCGCAAAGAAATTAGCCGTGCCCTCTATCGCCTGTCACAAAAAGGGATACAGGCCGACCGACCGCAAAAGGGATCGGGCAAGTCCATTCTCACCCCGATTGAACCGGAGGGCTATCTGTCCGCAATGGACGGGCGAGGCGATCGCCTCGTTTGGATAGTGAAATCACGCGTTGGCGGCGGGTTGCATTTCTTGTCCTCGTTGATCAACGAACCCGAAGGCATGCGCTATATTGAGGGCACGGAAATATCGCGCAAGATGCTGCGCCAGGTGCTGCAGGATTTGCTTGACCGCCGCGGCGTGACTATGGTTCAGGTGCCGTGGCGGTATTGCGATTTCCTGATGCAGGAAGGCTATGAACGGGCCGAAGCACAGGATAGAAAAGAAGTCGAGGCCTATCCGGCGCTGCGGTCCTTTGTGTCCACCACACCGGCAGAAAGAGTAAACGTGTCCTCCGATCGTTCAGACAAAGCTGGACACGTTTACTCTTTGCCCCAGGCCGTTCCACTGCCGGACAGTTTGGATCGTCAGGCCATCGCTGCTGACGACACGTTCCTGGCAACGTCCATCCAACTGGGCGAAGAGCCGGAAATGCAGCGCTGGGTGTTTGACGCAGAACAGGCCAAGCCCTATGTCGAAAAGATAAGCAGTGCGCAGGAGAGCCCCCTGGTGCTGAACCAGCACCAGCAAAAAGACCGGGTGGACGATGTTATCAAACAGGCGATAGCCGAAGTGTTCTCGGGAGAGAGCGGCCAGGTCTACGCGCGGCGCTTGGAAGAAATGGCGCTGTATTTTGCGGCAACCGAACGTGTGGCGTCAGCCCAACGCGCCCTGGCCGTGTCGCTTGCCCTCCAAAAGGAAGGGGCGAGTGGCAGCAGCATTCCCTTTTGTGAGGGATTGGTCCAGCAAAGCATCGGCCTGCACTACACGGAAGAAAAGCAACAACAACAGGAAGAAGCCAAGAGTTCGCTCATTATGAAGCCGTCTGAGTTTGCGGCTCAGGCGCAGCAGGCCCAGCGCCAGCGGCGGGTCTGAGTATTTGGAGGGGACAATGCCACAGCCCTTCCCGGATCAGATTACCTCGCTCCCGTTTTTGAATGCCGGAACGATTCTGTCATGTCCTGATTGTGGCATGGGACTCTACTTGCTGACGAAGAAGGTCACCCGAGATGGGACCTTTGAAGGCGCCGTGCAAGCCATGGCGGGTGTCCCGGAATATAAACGGGGGTCCACGCCAAAGACCTGTCCCTTATGCCAGACCGGCCAGTGGTGGTATCCGCCCGGCACGATCCATACCTTTCAGTACGGCTGGGTCGCCTAAAGAATAAACGTGTCCCCCAATCGTTCAGACAAAGCTGGACACGTTTATTCTTCAACCCTTTTGAGTTGACAATATCCAGCCGGGGTTATACCGGTTATACGTTTCGAGTCCGACAAGACGATTGATCTGTAAAAAAAGGAGGTTCTCTATGGCAAGTTCACAACTACAACAGACCCTCGATATGTTCAAAGAGATGGGGGCGAAGATGGCCGAGGCAAAAGATATCAACGCCATGCGCGCGATCATGATAGAAGCGCAAGCCCCGGCTGGCGTAACGTGTACCCCGGTTGAAGCTGGTGGGGTGTCTGCCGAATGGAGCGTTGCCGATGGCGCGGACCAGGATAAGGTCATCTTGTACGTCCATGGTGGCGGATATGTGATGGGCTCCGCCGGGTCCCACCGTGATATGACCGGTCGTCTGTCGCAGGCAGCGGGTGCACGCGTACTCTCCCTCAACTATCGTCTGGCTCCCGAACACCCCTTCCCCGCTCCGGTGGATGATTCAGTGGCCGCCTACCGTTGGTTGCTCGGACAAGGGATTCAGGCCTCAAACATTGCCATTGCAGGCGACTCGGCTGGTGGTGGCCTCGCTCTGGCTGCCCTCATCGCTATCCGTGACGCTGGGGAGCCTATGCCGGCCGCGGGCATTGGTATTTCACCCTGGGTTGATATGGAAGGCACGGGAGAGTCGATGACCACGCGGGCTGCGGTCGATCCGGTTGTCCAGAAAGAAGGCCTGCTCGATATGGCCAAGCTGTATTTGGGTGGCGCAGACCCGAGAGACCCGCTGGCCGCCCCGCTGCATGCCGACCTTTCGGGTCTGCCGCCGTTGCTTATCCAGGTCGGGGACGCAGAGACTCTGTTGGACGACTCTACACGAATCACAGAACGCGCGCGGAAAGCTGATGTCGATGTGACACTGAAAATCTGGGATGAAATGCCGCATGTGTGGCATTTGTTCGCGCCGATTCTGCCCGAAGGCCAGCAGGCTATCGAGGAGATCGGGACGTTCTTTAAGGAACAGACGGCCTAAAGCCCGCCTCGCAGACAAGGCAACAGGGGGCAGCCCTATGGGGCTGCCCTTTTTATTAAGCTATGGCGCAACAACTGCATTTAAGTGTGGCGGATCAGTCTCCTGTTCGACAAGGAGGGACAGCCGCTCAAGCGCTCCGCGAGACGGTCGCTCTGGCTGAGGCGGTGGAAAAATTCGGCTACGAACGTTTCTGGGTGGCCGAGCATCACAATTTGCCTGGCTTCGCCGGGACCAGCCCGGAAATTGTGATTGGCCAGATTGCCGCCCACACGCAACATATTCGGGTCGGGAGCGGGGGCGTAATGCTGTCCCACTACAGCGCCCTCAAAGTTGCCGAGATATTCCGCGTCCTTGAAGCCTTTTATCCTGGCCGTATCGACCTCGGCCTGGGCCGCGCGCCCGGGAGCGACCAGCGAACCGCGGTTGCGCTTTCCTACCCTGGCCAACCTCGCGATATTCGGTATTACCCCGAGCAGGTCAACGACCTGCTCGCCTACCTGGCCGATAATCTCCCTCCGGATCATCGTTTTGCCGATGTACATGCCGGACCAACAGCGGGCACCACACCGGAAGTGTGGTTGCTCGGTTCGGGCATTGACTCGGCCCTCATTGCGGCTGAGCGGGGCCTGCCGTTCAGCTATGCCTATTTCTTCGGGATAGGCGTCCAGCATGGTCCGGCTATTGTTGAGAGCTACCGCCACCACTTTCGTCCGTCAGAGTTCCTGGACGAGCCCAAAGTCAATGTGACGGTTCAGGCGTTATGTGCGGAGACCGAAGAAGAGGCGCACTATCTGTCGGCAAGCAGAAGTCTGGTGCGGCTGAACATTATCCGCGGTCGCCGCCAAGGGGTCCCCACACCTGAGGAGGCCCGTGCCTATCCGTATAGCGCTGACGAACTGGCCTATCTGGAGCAATATCGCCGCTCCAATGTTGACGGCGACCCACGGCAGGTGAAAGAGCAACTCGAACACTTGGCCGAGGTGTTTCAGACCACCGACCTTGGCGTTGTTACGATTTGTTATGATTTTTCCAAGCGCGTGCGCTCCTATGAACTCATCGCCGAAGCGTGCGGTCTGCCGGCCCCTGGCTCC
This sequence comes from Candidatus Binatia bacterium, assembly GCA_022824615.1. Taxonomy (GTDB): domain Bacteria; phylum Desulfobacterota; class Binatia; order Bin18; family Bin18; genus Bin18. The sequence continues at coordinate 13,812 of JAJDZM010000190.1, forward strand.
CAGCGGGTGGAGACGCCTGCTGCTTCGCCCGGTGGCGGCTAGGCCCTCATCCCCGATTCCAGGGGGAAGTCCACCTCGCCTCCACTCCCCGTCATGACGTAGAGAGCAGCCTTTTCCTGGGGGGAAGTCATTTTGCTTCCGTGTGAAAACGCACTCGAGAGCTTCGTTGTGTACTTTTTAAGTCACTGTTGTAAAAAGACTTTTGCCCAAAACAGCTCAAGGGATAAGTATAGTGTGGAAAAAATTAGCCGCCTATTTTAGAAAGCGATGGACGTGAAAGGAAGTCTTGGTATGATATAGCGATGGCGAGGAAGGCGCAAAAGGAGCAAAAAACAACAGCTCAACTGAAAAAGAAGGGGGCACGACCACAGGCAACACGGACCGTGAAGAAATCGGTCACAAAGAAAAAAGTTGCGGCCACAAAAAAGGAGGCAAAGAAGAGTGAGCCGGACCGGAGGCAACCAAAAAAGATACCGCCCAAGGAGTGGCTAGAAACTTTTTTCTTCAGCCTCGTTGTCGTTCAGATCCAGGAGTTTTTCCGGTGGTGCTGGGGCAATATTGACAAAAAACAAACCCGTGAAATCACAATCGCCCTGTACCGTGAGATATTTTTTCCTTTTGAGTCAATGCCGGAGCATAAAAGGCTTCCCATCTGGCGACAGACGAAGGTGGGACGCTTTATCCATGGTCTGACGAGTACAAATGCAGCACGGCTGGAAAAAATCACTCGGCAATGGGCGGAAGAAACGGGACAGAATATTGATCGGGTGAAGAGCGGCGAGGAGTAATACGTCGCCGCCCTTGCCCACCAGCAGAAGATAGACGCAAGGACTTTGAGACCCCTTACTCGCGGCCCTGCGTTTCGGCAAAGACGTACTTGCCGTCCCGTTTTTCGATCCACTGCCCACGGCCCGTTGTTTGCCCATCCGTATCAAGCTGGGTGCGGATGATCTCCAACTCTTCTTCCATAGGCGGATCAAGCGTTTCAATGGTCGGGGCGATTTTCGGTTCAAAGGACATCTCGGCCAGAACCATATCAACCGTGACAAACGGCGAAATCGCCATAAGCATCAACTCACACGACTTTTCTTCATAGCCGAACATTGCCCACGGGGTGAACACCCGCCACGGACCGGTGCCTGGGGGCAGGCCGTTGGCCTCGCGCGCGCCGGGTCCGTCGAGAAAGCCCGGCGATGAAATAAAGTCCACCCGTTCGGGGAACTTCCGCTTTTGTTGGTCGGTCATCAGAATCGTACGCCAGCACTGGGCGGCAATAGTATCGGCGCCACCCGGGCCGCCAAAACGCCGGCCCTGGCCACCTTCGTATTCTCCCAGTACGGTCGAATTGATATTGCCGTAGCGGTCGACCTGGAGGGTATTGAGGATACCGACATCGACGTAGCCGAGTTGGGCAAAATTGCCCGCCGTATTCATGGTTCCCCACTGGAGGGCGCGATAGCCGGCCCGTGAGGCCACCATGGTCATCAGGGGGTCCCAGGGCATCATGGACTGCGGGGCAATCACGCCGTCCTCGGTCATGTATTGGACGCCCGAGGCGTACAGCCGCTGGGCCAGCAAAATGCTGTATAAGGGCTCTCCGCCGCCACCGACCCAATAGCTTTTTTCTTCCTCAATGACCCGCGAGACGGTACAGATCAAATGTTCTCGTTCCGCAAAATGTGTGGCCGGTGTCATATCGAGTATCCCTCCCGAATGGTTTCGCGTCGCTGTAACTCCTGGAGTTTTTTCCATCCCACGCGCTTTTCCAACATCTCATCGTGCGAATTGATACTATACACCCATTTTTCAAGATAGGGTTGCAGGTCGCCGCGCATGGTCCCGCCAAAACACTCGACCACGTGCTGGACATCGGAGGCATAGCGCCCCTGGACCGTTCCCGGATAGGCACCAAAAGGCGCGTGAACGACCGCATCGACCGTAAAATGGGGGATGGACGTCCGGGCCGGGTCGCGTCGAAATTCATCCGTTTCGATGATTTCTTCAGCGGACACGATGACCCTTTTGGACGCCAGGGCACAATCAACATGGGAAATCCCAGTACCAAAGACACGGGCATTGCCGTACACATCAGCCTGGTGCACATGGATGATCGAAACATCCGGGTTCAGCGCCGGCAGCAGGACAACTGGCTTGCCCGAAAACGGATCTTTGACCAGCTTGGCCCCGGATTGGGAAAAGCCGGCGGTCCCGCCAAACGACCGCACGCCAATAAACGGCAACCCCTGCGCGCCTGCCTGCAAACGATACGTCATCACCACATTTGAGTACTCGTAGGTTTGGAGGCGACCTGCGGCAACCGCCTTGGACAACCACGGACCAAACCCCACAAACCCGATATCCGCCCTGGAGGCACAGCCGCCTTCGACAAGCAGCGCGAGCGCCACATAGGTGAATTTCCCACAGACCCACAGGTCTTTTTTCTGTTGGCGAATGATCTCGCGGATCAGCGAACTCGGGCCGCGCTGGAAGTAGTTGCAATCATACGCCACATAGTCTCCATCAGAGACAAACTTCTCAATGGCTTCGTGCTCGTTCATCATTTTATGCACGAGCGTCCGCGGCTTGTTGTCTCTCACCCAGGCGCGGAATCCATCGGGATCAGGCGGAAGGTATGCGCCCTGCCCTTCTGCAAGAATTTCCATGTACGGCAGTCTCCTCACAAAGCCCAAGCAGGTCTTTGCGTATTCTTGATAACGTGCCGCCTAGATACCACAGTCCTGGGAGACGTGCCAATGCCGCGAAAGAGTGTCTTTCCTCGTCGGGCTTGCGCTCTACAGGTCCTTCCTCTATTTCTTCTCCTGTTCGTAATGGTTCATTTGAGTTCGGAGCCGGCTCGGTCAGCAAGAGAGGCTTGAGGAGGTGAGAGTGCGTGTTGCGGGGGTCATCGCATTTCTGCTCATATGCGTGTTGGCTCAAAGAGTAAACGTGTCCTCCAATAGCCATGAGATGCTGGACACGTTTACTCTTTCCAAAGCGGCCAACCCTGACGATGGGGTAACGCAGACACTCCAGGGCTCGACGCCCTTTCAGGAGACTTTTCAGCAATACCCGGCCGGTGTCTTCCCGTCGGGCTGGAAGGTCCGTGGCAGCGAAGCCACCGCGCAGGCCGTCTACCGCATTGCCGAAGAAGAAGGCAACCGCTTTCTCCACGCCTATGCCAACAACCAGGATGTCCAGATCGGCATAGAACATGTCTGTCAGCCACAGGACTATCCCATCTTGCGCTGGCGCTGGCGCGCGACCAAACTCCCTCCCGGGGCCGACGAACGCGCAAAAAAAACGAATGATTCGGCCGCGGCCGTTTACGTGATATTTGACAGCCGCCTCATGCCGCGGGTGATTAAATACGTCTGGAGTTCGACGCTCGCGGTTGGTACGCGGTTCGACAGTCCGGTCTATTGGCGCGCCAAGGTCGTCGTCTTACAGCGCGGGCCGGCCGCACCTGGGGAGTGGCGGCAAGAGACCGTCAATTTCTACCAGGACTATAAGGACCTCTTTGGCTTTGAACCGGGCAAGATCCGCGGTATCGCCGTGCTCTCGGACTCCGACACTATGGCCAGCGTATCGGAGGCGGCCTATGACGACTTCATGCTGCTTCCGGGGAAAACTCCTGCCCTGCTCAGCCCGGAAGCTGCGGCGGTCACGCTCTCCTTAATGTGAGGGGCGAGGGTGAAGGGTGAGGGCCTGACCATGCAGAGATAGGGGCAGCCTCTTCTCTCCGAAGCGCCTATTCGTTATCGTATTGCAGGTCGTGGGCAACACGCTCGACCGACTTGCCGGCCGGGTCAAAATAGTTCAGCGTTTCGGTGCTGATATCTCCACCATAGATGTGAACACTCACAACTGGCTCGTCGGTCTGGTTCAGGAAATCGTGGACTTCCTCGTTCGGAGACAGGACGTGAGCGACATCACCCGGCCGGAGATCGAGCGCGGTGGTTTCGCGCAGTTCCGCATACCCCGGCTGCGTCCCGGCGTCGAGACGTTTATACCGAATAGTATGGAGTTGGTTCCGGTATACGCCTTCGACGACCCAGTTCCCGGCATGATCGTGCACCCCGCTCGATCCGCCCGGAGGCCAGATTGCAGCCATAATATTGAAGCAGTCTTCAGGCCCACGGTGGAGGCGATACAGGGTGAAGTCTTTATGCTCGGTAGTAATACGACCAGGAGCCGGCTGACAATACTCTTCCGGTAGGCTGCCGGCGGCCAGAAAACGTTCCAGCAGGGGTTCCGCCGCCGCAACAATCGCGGCGTGTTCCTTTTCACGGGCGACCAGCGCTTCCACGTCTTCGGCAAGCTGTTCGAGTGTGTATGAGCTGTCGTTTTGATATGCGAGATTACTCATAATATTCCCTCCTTTTTTGCCCTTGTTGCTGACTCCGCGCTGAAAAGCAAGAGGTTTGGGTTTTCCTTCCTCCCTTGACAAGCGCACCGCGCGTGTCAGAAATGTCCCTTCGGATATTCACATCTGTAAGGAGTTTCTATTTTCATGGCCCAAGCTCAATCCCTCCGGACCCTGCTTTCCCAGGACCGCTTTCTCATGGCCGCGGGTGCCTATGACGTTATTTCCGCCCGGCTTGTCGAAGAAGCCGGATTTCCGCTGGTGTACTACTCCGGTGGTGTCTCTGCTGGCGCGCTGGGTTATCCGGACTTTGGTATGCGGACGCTGACCGAGATGGTTATCCAACTCGAAGGCGTCTGCCGCGCGGTGGGCGTTCCCGTTATCGCTGATGCCGAAGCGGGCTTTGGTTCCGTCTTGAACGTCGTCCGTATGGTCCAGGAATATGAGCGGGTGAATGTCGCCGGTCTCCACATTGAGGATCAGGATGTGCCGCGCCGCTGCGGTCACCTGGCTGGAAAACGTTTGGTCTCGACCGCTGACCATATGGCCAAAATTCGGGCCGCGGTGGACAACCGGACGAATCCTGACACCGTCATCATTGCCCGGATTGACGCGATTGCCGTAAATGGACTCGACGATGCCATGGCACGGGCGTCCGCCTGTCTGGAGTCCGGGGCAGACATGCTGTTCTTTGAGGCGTTTGAGTCAGTCAAACAGATGGAGCTGGTCTGTCGCGAATTTTCGGCGACTCCGCTGATGGTCAACATGGTTGAAGGCGGGAAGACGCCTTTCTTGCCCGCTCGTGACCTTGAGGAGCTCGGCTTTTGTCTCGCCATCTATCCGGTAACCAACGTCCTGGCTGCTGCGTATCATATGAAAAAAACCTTACGGACGCTCCGCGAGACGGGCACAACCCAGGGGACGTGGCACGAGATGCTGCCGTTTAATGAGGTGTTCAACGGCTTACTCGGCTGGGACCAGGCGCTGGCCTTTATCGATCACTATACGCAAACCGAGTGAAAGATATGGCCGATTCTGAGCATATGCCCCATCTCGACTTAGTCGATCTGCCTGCGCTATCAGTCGCCGAGCAGGCGGCTCAACTGGTGCAGCTCGATGCCACAGATCGGCAAGCCTTCCTCCTCTCCGCAAAGAATGGTGTGGCAATCGTCCGGGCGCTATCCTCGGAGACCTTATTGTACACGCTCAAGGAGATTGGGCTGCACGATGCGGTCGGACTCCTGGCCATGGCGTCGCCTGAACAGGTGCGGGACCTGCTCGACCTGGATTGTTGGCGCAAGGACAGCTTGGATGACGAACGCTTGACGAACTGGCTGATGCTGCTCGACGAAGGCGGGAGTGGTAAGCTGGCCGAATGGGTTTTGCACGCCGACATCGAACTCCTGGTCCTCCTGATTCAACGCCACTTTGAGGTTGTCCGCAAAGTGGATGTCGAGGAAGAGCCGGACTTTGACGAGTCCAAATATTTCACCTTCGATGAGCAATATCTCCTCCGCTTCCGTAGTGAGCCGGAACCGATTTTATATCTCCTGCTTGAGCAGCTTCGTACGCTCGATTACCGCAGGTATCTCCATGCCCTCGAAAACAGTTTGTTTGAACTCGAAAGCGGCCTTGAAGAACAGGCGTTTCGCTGGCGGGCGGCACGCCTCGAAGATCGTGGCTATCCGGGATATGAAGAGGCGCAAACGCTCTTCCGCTTTCTCCCGCCGGACTCCGTTTCTTTGCAGGCATATCCACGTCTCCCTGACACGCTGCATCTTGCTGCCGGGGACGACACCATTGCGCCACCCGATCATGCCTTAGCGCTTCTCTCCGAGCCCACGTCTTTCTTCTCTCTGGTGTTGGCGGGCCTGCCACGCCAGACCATTGCGCGGATCGGCCAGGAACTCGCCTATCTGACCAATAGTATTGTCACGGCGGAGGCCCGGGATACTGGAGAAGTCAGCGAAATTCGTCGCTGCGTCGGCATGGCGCACGACTATGTCAATATTGGTCTGTCCTACGCGGCCAAAGAAAATGAGGTCGCGGCGCACGAACTCCTCCAGACGACGCAGATGCGTCCATTCTTCCAGATCGGCTGGGGCTTGTTGCAGCGGCTCCAGCAGCAGGCCGGTCTCATGGCCACGCAGTTAGAGGAGAGCGGTCTGTCCGAATGGGAGAGCTATCTTGATCCGCCGTTTCGGGAGATGTATGCCGGGATCAGACGACGCGAGCCGCTCTTTTTTGTTGGTCTGGAGACACCGGGCGAGATCGTGTCCCGACGCTTCGAGCATCTGTCTGAGGTGCGGCAGGTCGAATCGCTGCTGGCCCGGATCCCGGCCTGGTTCCGGCTCTTCCGGCGCTGGGCCATACTGCCTGAAGAAAAGGCGCCAGAAGGCGTCGGCCTGACCGCGCTTTGGAATACGGCCTTTGCGCGTTGGGTGCTCGGCTCTTCTCTTAAAAAGCAGCTCACCATTCACCCCTTGAACCGGGCCGAGCTTCAGGCGCTTCACGCGCAGCTTCCACAGGCAATGCTCGGGGAACGTTGGGAGACCTTCCAGACAGAAACCGCCGCGCACTCCGGAGTGACACCACAAGAGCTGTCCGCTCTGGGCCCCCTGTCGGCCTATGCGCATGACAAGCTTGAAGAGGTCCTGGTCATCGATATGCAGACTGCCGACCTTCACTTTATCGAGGGGCTTTTAGTCGCCGAGTAGGCGCGGTGACACACCGACAAACACGTATGAGAGGGGATGAAGCATGGAACACCTCACCGACAAAGTCGCCGTCATTACGGGTGGAGCCAGTGGGATAGGCTTTGCCACCGCCCTCCGCCTTGCCAGTCGTGGCGTCCGACTGGTGTTAGCCGATATTGAAGAGTCGGCCCTGGACCGGGCAGCCTCCGAGCTAGCGGCCACGGGCACCGCCGTAGAAGGAGTGGTCTGTGATGTCGGTGCCCTGAAGGCCGTTCAACACCTGGCAGACACTGCGTTTGAAAAAATGGGCGCGGTTCACATCGTATTCCATAATGCTGGAGTTGCCGTTGGCGGGCCAATCGCCGAGATGCAGCATAGTGACTGGGAGTGGACCATGCGGGTCAATTTATGGGGGCCGATCCACGGTGTTGAAGCCTTTACGCAACGCATGATCGCCCAAGGCCAGGGCGGGCATATGCTGTTTACCGCCTCGTTTGCCGGCCTCGTTCCCAACGTTGGGCTTGGTCCGTACTGTGTTTCCAAGTATGGGGTCGTGGCTTTAGCCGAAGTCCTGCGTCGAGAGCTGCGAGCACACGACATTGGCGTATCGGTCCTGTGTCCGATGCGGGTAGCCACCAATATCGGGCACTCGGAGCGCAATCGCCCCGACGAGTTGGGTGGTCCGGAAGCGTCACCGCCGGTGCTCGACCAGGGAGAGGACAATCAAAATCTCGCCGGTCGGGTCCTGGACGTCGATGATGTTGCCGCGCAAGTCGTGGATGCCGTTGTTGCCAACTGGCTCTACATCCTGCCTCACGAGGAAAGTCGGACGCCCATCCGGCGGCGGTTTGAACGGATCGATCAGACATTTGAGGAGCGGAGGGAGGGCTAAGAGCGCCCAGGGGTGGAGGTACAGCCTTCCGTCAGTTCGCGTATGACACGTTGCTTGTACCGCCTGTCCTGCTGCATCCGTCGAGCCTTGTCGCGGTCGACACTGGTCGTACCAGCGTAGATTTTTCCCCAGCTCATCAGCTCTACCAAGACGGGAATCAGGGCAACGCCCTTCTCGGTCAGCGTGTAGACGATCTGTCTCCGGTTCTCGGGGTCGGGCTGCTTGGAGATAATACCACCACCCTCAAGCCGGTTGAGCCGATCGGTCAGGATGTTGGTCGCGATACCTTCGGCCGAGGCAAGGAATTCCTTAAAATAGTGCTTCCTCAGCATGACCATGTCGCGCACGATCAGCAGGCTCCACTTATCGCCCAGCAAATCCAGAGAGCAACTAATCGGGCAGCCGGACCGGCGTGTCTCCGCGTTGGACCCCATATCTCACTCTCTTTACCCTAACCACTTGTCTTACACAATCAGTTGAGGTACTCTCCCACCGCTTGCTTTTTGCAAGTGATGGAGACAAGTGCAAAGTACCTGTTGAGTCAAATAGGGAGGAAATAAGTATGGCAGAATCAAAACCAGTTGCAGCGATAACCGGAGTGGGCCCCGGCTTGGGCGCCGCGCTCGCCCGCCGCTTTGCCCAAGGCGGCTATGCGGTTGCCATCAATGCCCGCCGGGCAGACTATCTGCGCTCTTTGGCTGAAGAAATCAGAGCGACAGGCGGGCACGTGTTAGAAGTCCCCGCCGATATGGGAGACCGTACTCAGGTCGAAGCAGCGTTTCAATCCATTCGTGAGCAGCTCGGTTCGCCCGAGCTGCTCCTCTATAACGCCGGCAGCGGCATCATGGGCACGATCACTGATATCACCCCAGAGCAGTACGAAACGATCTGGCGCGTCAACGGCTTTGGTTCATTTCTCAGCGCGAAGGAAGTCGCACCGGACATGATCGCACGCGGGCGCGGCACCATGCTGTTTACCGGCGCCACGGCAGGCGTAAAGGCGGGAGCTCGGTCAGTAGCGTTTGGCCCGGCCAAGTTCGCCATGCGCGGGCTGGTACAATCCCTAGCGCGTGACCTTGGCCCCAAGGGCATTCATGTCGGCTGGATCAACGTCGACGGCTTCATCGACATCCCCGGCCGAGACGTGCCACAGTTCACAGCAGAGGATATGCTGAAACCTGAAGCCATTGCCGAAACCTACTGGCATGTGGCCCATCAGGACCGAAGCGCCTGGACAACCGAGCTTGAGGTTCGGCCGTTTAAAGAGAAGTTCTGAGGGGATTGTCACAGTATCACAGAGAGCGGGAAGCCGTGCGGAAAGCGAGAAATATATCACTCGGAATTTTTTTCTCCGTCCGTGGTAGGATGGCTTTCCCGCTGGTTCAATAACGTGACCATACCGTCGATCGATCTCCAGCGGGCGCCTGAACAGAAAGCATACGCCTCCATAAGCTCGTGGGGGATGTGAGCCCGGATCTATCCGGTGCCTACCTATTTGACGAGCTGCCGGATCTGATCGTGGCCCTGCTTCGGGCCGATACACCCAAGCAACGCACTCATACTCGCCGCGGCAAGAAGCGTCTGGCGGACAAGAAACCCAGGAGTACCCCATAATGAATATGATGGAATCGTTCTTTCGGAACATTATCCGTTTCCGCTGGCTGGTCATCACGCTGGTCCTCGGGAGTACCGTGCTCATCGCTCTCCCGATTCAAACCTTACGCCTGGAAGGCGATGTGGACGCCGTTTTCCCGGACGATGATCCGATCATCAACTATAACGAGGTGGTTGAAGAACGGTTTGGCATCCGTGATCTCATTATGGTCGGCGTGACGAACGACAACGCCGACGAAAATGGCGTCTTTAACCCGCGGACACTCGGCATTGTCAAAGAGTTCTCAGAACAGATTGCCCTTCTGCCGGGCATCAAAGCCATTCGTGACGAAGATGTGGCCAGTGTCGCCACCATGGATAACATCATCGGTACGGTCGATGGCATGAACGTCGATCCGTTTATGGAAACCGTACCCGAGGCCGAGGAGGCCCTGGCCGACCTCAAACAGGCCCTATTCGCCAACCACATGTTCGTCAATTGGGTCGTATCCCAGGACGGGACCGGACTGCTCATTATAGCCAAGATGGAACAGGCAGACGGCACGCAGGAAGGCTCGCTGCGGCGGATGGCGGTGTACACTGCCATCCACGACATGCTCGAGGCCAAAAAAGCGACAGGGGTGCCCGAAGCATTCCAGCTTGCCGGACGTGGCGCGATTGAGGTCACCTTCGAGGAAGAGGGCGCGCGCGACACCGCAACCTTCCTGCCCCTGGTCCTGATCGTGATTGTGGTGACTTTGTATTGTACCTACCGCAGCATCCGTGGCGTCCTCCTGCCGCTGGCAGTTGTAGTAGTGTCGGTCATCTGGACACTCGGCATTATGGCAGTGCTCGGTACCCCGATGTTCTTCATCACCTCCATGATGCCGGTCGTCCTCATGGCCATCGGCGTGGCGGATGGCATTCATATTCTGAGTCGGTATTACGATGAACTGTTGGAACAGCCGGACACATCCTCGCCTGACGCCGTGATCGTGACCATGCGGGAGATGTGGCAACCTGTCATTTTAACCTCGCTGACCACCGCCGCTGGGTTCCTCTCCTTTCTGACGTGTGCCATTGTCCCGATTTGGCAATTCGGGGTGTTTACCGCCGTGGGCGTCTTGGTCGCGATGGTCTTCTCGCTCACCTTTTTCCCCGCCATGCTGAGCCTGCTGTCACCCACCGTCAGCCGGGGGCTGCGTCGGCAGAGAGAGCAGAGTGGCGACATGGCCGCCACCGGCTGGGCCGCCACGCTATTGGCGCGCGTAGGCCGTGGCGTGGCACGCCGCCCACTCACGGTCTGGGTGCCGACCGCAATCGTGATGGGTCTGTGCCTGTTCGGGGCGCAGCGAATTTTTGTCGACTCGACGTGGATTGGCATCTTGGCCCCGGACAACGCGCTGCGCATGAGCGATACGATCTTGCGTGAAAAATTTCAGGGTACCGTCCCCATCTATGTGGCGATCGAGGGGCATGAGCGGGATCGGCTCAAAGATCCGGTCCTGCTCGATCAACTGGACCGCCTGCAAGCGGCGGTTGAGCAAGACCCTGTCGTGGGCGGCTCCTTGTCGCTCGCGGAATATATCAAACGGATGAACCGGATTATGAACGAGGATCGCCCCGATATGGAAGTCATCCCGACCTCCAAGGATCTCGTCGCCCAGTATCTGTTGCTGTACTCGTTCTCCGGGGATCCGGATGATTTCGACGAAGTCGTGGACTACGACTACCAACATGCCAACGTAGTAGTGTTTCTGCGCACCGATCGCACCCGGGATGTGACGCGGGTTGTCAACATTATCCGCGACTTCGCCATCCGTGAGTTTGGCTATAACCGAGACTCCAGCACGGCAGCAGATGACCCGTTTGGCCTCCGCTTGGGTCGCTGGCTGACCGGCATTGAACCTACGGTGACCGGCTGGGAGACGAACAGTGGCTTTCGGAGCGGGATTGCGGGCAATGGCTACAAGTTCAAACACTTGAGCGAATTGGTAGTGTCCGGACAGGTGTCGACTTTGGTGACTTCGCTGGGCGCGGTCTTTCTGCTCACCACGCTCATGTTTCGCTCCTGGGTCGCCGGCCTGATTAACATCATTCCCATCAGCCTGGTGATGATCTTTAGTTTTGGCCTACTCGGGCTGTTAGAAATCCCGTTGGAGCTTGGGAAATCGCTCACCGCGGGCACGGTCATTGGCATTGGCATTGGCATCGACTATACTATTCACTTTCTGAGTAAGTACCGGTTCAAAGTCCAGGAGGGGCTGACCGACCCGGCCAAGATTACGGCGGCCACGCTGGCGACCTCAGGCAAGGCGATCTTGAATCGGTTTCGGCCACGGTTTGTGTATGGCGAAGGAAAAGCGGCTGGCATGAAGCACTGCGCCGCAGCAAGAAGCAGCGGTCTGATCATAGACTAGGGAGTAGCCCCTTATGGAATCATTCTTTCGGGCCGTCATTCGTTTCCGCTGGCTGGTCATTGGCCTGGTCCTCGGTAGCACTGTGCTCATCGCCCTTCCAATTCAAACATTACGCTTTGATAACGATGTTGAAGCCATGTTCCCCTTCGATGATCCGATCCTCGCCTATAGCAGAGTGGTTGAAGAACGATTCGGCATCCGTGATCTCATTATGATTGGGGTACTGAACGACAACGCCGACGAGAATGGCGTCTTTAATCCACGGACCTTAGGCATTGTCAAAGAGTTCTCGGAACGCCTTGCTCTGCAACCCGGAATCAAAGCCATCCGGGACGAAGATGTGGCCAGTATCGCCACGATGGATAATATCACTGGCACCGTCGACGGTATAAACGTTGATCCGTTTATGGAAGCCGTTCCCGACGCAGCCAATGCGCTGGCAGATCTTAAACAGGCCATCTTCGCCAATCACATGTTCGTCAATTGGGTCGTCTCGCAAGACGGGACGGGACTGCTCATCATGGCCAAGATGGAGCCAGCCGAAGACACACAGGCAGGCACGGCGCGACGGATGACTGTGTATACCTCGATCCGAGACATGGTTGAGGCTAAAAAGGCGACGGGCGTGCCGGAAGAATTTCATATTGCCGGGCGTGGAGCGGTCGAAGTCACTTTGTCGGAAGAGGAAGCCCGCGACATGGAAACCTTCTTACCCCTGACCTTGGTCGTGCTTCTGGGAACCTTATATTGTACGTATCGAAGCCTGCGCGGCGTCCTCCTGCCGCTGGCAGTTGTTGTCGTGTCGGTGATCTGGACCCTCGGGATTATGGCCGCGCTCGGTATTCCAATGTACTTTGTCACCTCCATAATGCCGGTCGTTCTCATGGCCATCGGCGTGGCGGACGGCATTCATATTCTGAGTCGCTATTACGAAGAGCTATTAGAGCATCCGGATATTTCCTCAGCTGACGCGGTGATTGTGACTATGCGAGAGATGTGGCAGCCCGTCATTTTGACCTCGCTGACCACCGCAGCCGGGTTCTTATCTTTTCTGACTGCGACCGTTGTCCCTATCCGCTATTTTGGGGTGTTTAGTGGAGTGGGAATCTTGGTCGCGATGCTCTTCTCGCTGACCTTTTTCCCGGCCATGTTGAGTGTGTTGTCGCCGACCGTCAGCCGGGGTCTGCGCAATCAAATGAGCCGGAGTGGAGACCTGGCAGCCGCCGGCTGGGCAGCCAGCTTCTTGGCGCGCCTCGGTCGCGGTGTGGCACGTCGTCCACTGGTCGTATGGGTGCCGGCCGCGCTCGTTGTTGTGCTGTGCGTACTCGGCACGCAGCGGATTGTCGTGAACTCGACCATGGTCGGGATGTTTCACCCATCCCACGAGCTACGCGTTAGCGATATGGTCCTGCGCGATACATTTCAAGGCACCGTGCCTATCTATGTGGCAATCGAAGGGCATGAGCCTGATCGGCTCAAAGATCCGGTCCTGCTCGATCAACTGGACCGCCTGCAAACGCGGGTGGAGCAGGATCCTGATGTGGGTGGCTCCTTGTCATTAGCGGAATACATCAAACGGATGAACCGGGTCATGAATGAAGATCGTGCAGAAATGGAAGTCATCCCAGCTTCTCGTGACCTGGTTGCCCAGTATCTGCTGCTGTATTCGTTTTCGGGTGATCCGGATGATTTCGACGATGTCGTGGATTATGACTACCAGCATGCCAACGTAGCGGTCTATCTGCGCTCCGATAGGACCCGAGACGTCGAACGTGTCGTGCAGCTTATCCGCGACTTTGCGGTCGAGGAATTTGGCCAGAATGGAGCCACCGACGCTGCCACCCATGATCCGCTGGGACTCCGCTTGGGCCGCTGGTTGGCCGGCATTGAGCCCACGGTGGCGGGGTGGGAGACAAACAGCGGCTTTCGGATCGGGATTGCGGGCAATGGCTACCTCCTGAACCGCCTGAGCGAACTGATTGTGTCCGGGCAACTGGCGAGCTTGGTGACCTCGCTCGGCGCGGTCTTTCTGCTTACCACGGTCATGTTTCGCTCGTTCGTTGCCGGGCTGATTAATGTCCTGCCGATTAGCCTGGTGATGATTTTTAGCTTTGGGCTGCTGGGGCTGCTGAATATCCCGCTAGAGATTGGGAAATCGCTGACTGCCGCGATGACCATCGGTATTGGCATCGATTATACGATTCACTTTCTGAGTAAGTATCGGGTCAAAGTCCGAGAGGGGCTCCAAGACGGTCAAATAGACCCCACGCAGATTACAGCGGCCACGATGGCCACCTCAGGCAAGGCCATCTTTTTTAATGCGGTCGTGGTTATCGGCGGCTTCCTGATTTTTCTCACCTCGAACTTCGAGTCCCTCTTTTACCTGGGTGTCATGCTGTCTCTCAGTATGGGAGCCTGCTTGATTGTCTCGATGACGGTCCTGCCGGCGATCTTGAATCGGTTTAAACCCCGTTTTGTGTATGGCGATAAAGAAGCGCCACTCGTGGCAGTTCAAGAATCTGAGGCCTAGGCTGAATCGACATGTAATACTGCCAGAGGGCGAAGGCCGCGAGGTGTAAGAAGGCGAGGCAGGGGGCGGTCTTGCGGTCATAGCGGGTGGCAAGGCGGCGGCAGTGTTTGAGCCGATTGAAGGTGCGCTCAATCCAGTTGCGGTGCTTATAGAGGGTCGTGTCATAGGACCGGGGCGCTAGGCGCCCTGCCCGGGGAGGAATGACTGGCGTAGCCCCTTGGTTTTTAATGAAGGCCAGGAGTTCCTGACTATCATCGGCTTTGTCGGCAATGACGGAGCGGGCGCGGCGGCCAGTGAGCAGCGCCTTGGCCTGCGTAATAGCTTACTCCCTAGTCCTGTGTTAATTGTCGATTCGCCCTAATACCGGTGAACTCACTTTCTCGTTTCTACTTGCTCACAGCTACTCAGCAGTGTCAGAAATATAAGGAGCTATCGTCAGCATGGAGTCATTTTTCCGCTGGATCATCCGCTTTCGTTTCCTGGTCATTGGCCTTGTTCTGGGCTGTACCGGCCTGGCCTGGGTCCAGCTGCAGTCGTTGCGCTTTGAGGGCGATGCCGACGCCTTTATTCCCCAAAACGATCCGGTCATGAGCTATAATGATCTGGTCGAGGAGCGCTTTGGCATACGCGACCTAATTGTTGTCGGAGTGCTGAATAAAAATCCGGGCGAAAACGGCGTCTTCAATCCGCGTACGCTCGCGACGATCAAAGAACTCTCGGAAAAGATCGCCCTGTTGCCCGGCATCAAAGCCGTCCGCGATGAAGACGTGGCGAGTGTGGCCACGCTCGATAATATCACCGGGACGGCGGATGGCATGGCCGTTGATCCGTTCATGGAAACGGTGCCTCAATCACCCGAGTCACTCGACGCATTACGGCAGGCCCTCTTTCACAATGCGATGTTCGTCAATTGGATCGTCTCCCAGGACGGCACCGGGATGCTCATCACGGCCAAAATGGAACCTGGCGGAGGGACTCTCGAAGGCACGGCCAGACGGATGGCTATTTATACGACGATCCGGGATTTGGTTGAGGCGAAAAAAGCGGCCGGTGCTCCAGAGGAATTCCATATTGCGGGCCAAGGCGCTCTGGAGGTCACCTTTGAGGAGGGGATGCGGCAGGACATGGAGACCTTCATCCCGCTCATTCTCGTGATTGTCCTCGGCACGCTGTATTTTACCTATCGGAGTGTGCGCGGCGTCTTGCTCCCCTTGGCGGTGGTCGGAGTCTCCGTGATTTGGACCTTAGGCATTATGGCGGCTGTGGGTGTTCCGATGTATTCCATTTCCACCATGATGCCGGTTATCCTGATGGCGGTTGGGGTGGCAAACGGTATTCATATTCTGAGCCGTTATTACGATGAGGTCTTGCAACATCCGGACGTTTCCTCAGTCGGCGCGGTACTCGCCGCGATGCAAGAGATGTGGCAGCCGGTGGTCTTCACCTCCTTGACGACGGCGGCCGGGTTTTTATCCTTCCTGACCGCCAGCATTCTCCCGATCCGCTATTTTGGCATCTTCACCTCTATTGGCGTCCTGGCCGCGATGGTCTTCTCCATCACCTTTTTTCCGGCCCTGTTGAGCCTCCTGCCGGTCAAAGTCAGCCGAGGCTTACGAGCCCAAATGGGCTGCAGTGGTGACCTCGCGGCGACGGGCTGGGCGGCACGGACGCTCTCCCGCTTAGGCATCGGCGTTGCGCGAAAACCACTCGTGGTGGGGGGCGTGACAGCCGGTGTCATGCTGG
>JAJDZM010000043.1 GCA_022824615.1 Candidatus Binatia bacterium
GTAATATCAGCCTCGTGATCTTTGCCACGTACCGACGACCCGCCAGACCTTCCAGGCTTTTGCGTGTCTCTCCGGGTCTGGCGGCCACTCCCCCGAGGCCCGCGTCTCATGCCCGTGTCGAAATTCTGTCCGAAGAGTGCATCAAAAAAATCGCTGAATCCACTGCCACCAAAGCCGCTGAAGTCAAACGAGCCCGGTCCACTGGGGCCACCCGGTCCACCGCGGAAGTGGAATGTCGTCCGGCCGCTACCTGGCCAGCCGGCCTGACCGGTAAAATTCTCCCAACCGGGTGGCGGTCGAAAGTCCTGCCCTGCCTGCCAGTTGGGGCCGAGGGTATCGTATTTGCTCCGCTTTTCTGGGTCCTTCAGGACTTCGTGGGCTTCGTTAATAGCCTTGAATTTTTCTTCCGCTTCAGGACTCTTATTCACATCAGGATGATATTTTCGGGCCAGCGTGCGATAGGCCCTCTGAATTTCTTCCTGCGAGGCCGTCCGTGAAAGCCCGAGGGTTTTGTAGTAGTCCTGAAATTTCATCGTCGCTACTTCTTTGTATAAGAATGTAAGACCGGTGGAGCAGAAGGCAAGGTTTTACCTGAAGCAAAGAAGACCGAACAACCCTTATCGCCACGACAGGACTACGCTATCCGCCCTCCCCCACCATCCATTCTCCACCCGGCTTCACCTCGTAGAGTTCTAACAGAACACCGTCCGGTGCTTCGCACATGGCGTAGCGAAAAGGCGTATCCTCAACAATGCCTTTCCGAAAGACAACCCCGTTTTCCTGCATATGGGCGATCAACCCCTCGAGATCGTCAGTCCGAATACCGAGATGATCCACCAGACCCCGGTCCGCGCTCCGTGGCTTTTGCGCGTAAATGTGCAGTGCCGGCCCACCAATATCAAGGCGGATATTCCGCTGGCCCACAAGCATGGCGTCGTACACTATCCGTGCTCCAAACATGGTCTGATAGAAGCGCAGCGTCGCCTCTATGTCAGAGGAGAAGATGTGAACGTGGTCGAGACAGATCATGGCCGATTCACTCACTCCCTGGCGGTACAGGTTCTTTTTGCAGAACAGAAACCAGCGGATTCTCTAGCAGGACACGAATAGAGCGAGCAAGAGACTGCTCCAGCACGCCGGCTGAACCACGACTGATCAGACACCCTCTTGGAGCAAGGACACGCACAATCTCCTGCAGAGACCGTCCGAACGTATCTTCGCTCATAGGGATCTCACAGTTGAACATATTGGCCGTGTAGATGAGATGGATGGAAGAGGTATCCAGGGCACTCAGGTCACTCACCGTCCCGTGATGCAGGCGAATGCGTGCCATGAGCCGAGGTTCATTCACGCGGAGCGTCTCAAATGCCCTAGCGGCCTCAATGATATGTTCACCGATCCATTCGTAGGCGTGAACACAGTCCAGTTCGCAGGTCTTGAGTAGCTCGTAGGGTTCTTGTGCATTGCTGCCAAAGCCCAGGCTAAGACCGATTGCCGGACGGTGACTGCAGACGACATCCAAGACATTCACCTGGGCCATTGCCTGGACCAGTCCGATGGCTTGCCGCAGGGCGGAAGCAACCTGACTCCCGATACTGTCACGCAGTCCGGAGTGTTCGAGAATGGTCGCGTAGGCAGGGTCATGCCGCCAGGGGGCTGCGTTATCAGGGTAGACCGAGCCTTCGATGAAGTCGGACCAGGGCTCAGAAACAAATGAGTCAACCATATCTTCCGATACTCTCATTCATCTCCCGGCCCTTGCAATAGCATAGGAATTCGTCCATTTCCTGGGGGATACAGACACGGAGGGGGTTACGTGAGCGTACTCGATAAATTACGGCTGGGCGGGAAAACCGCCCTGGTGACCGGGGCAGGGCGTGGTTTGGGCCGGGCAATGGCACTCGATCTTGCGGAGGCTGGAGCCGATATCATTGTCGCTTCACGAACGCAGAATCAAATCGACGAAACTGCCGCTCTCGTCCGGACTCAAGGCCGTCGCAGCCTGGCGGTGCGGGTTGATATTACGGATTCTCATTCGATCAATGCCATGATCGAAGCCGGACGGGCCGCATTCGGACAGATTGACATTCTGGTCAACAACGCCGGCGGGGCGACGAAAGGCATGTTTCGTCCGCTCGATACCATTCCCGATACGCATTGGCATATGGGCGTGGATACCAATCTCTCGGGCGCGGTGTACTGTTGCCGAGCACTCCTGCCCTCCATGGTCGAGCAAGGCGGTGGGAAGATCATTAATATCACCTCCGGTTTTGGTGTCCGGGCGGCAAAGAATAATTATATGTATACGGCAGCCAAGGCTGGCTTAATCAATTTCACCCGTGCCCTGGCAATGAATTACGCCGAGCACAATATCCAGGCCAACCTGATTCTGCCCGGCATCTTTCCGCACGATGATCCCGAACTGATCGAATTTTGGCGCGGCGGGAAATTCATACCGGTTGGACGGGTTGGCCAGGATGCTGAGCTGGGGCCGGCGTGTGTCTTCCTGGCGTCGAACCTGTCCAACTACATGAACGGTCAAATGCTTGCGCTAGAGGGCGGCGGCCTGGCAGGAGGGCAGGCACCGTGCGGATTTGCTCCAGTTGTCCCGCTGGAAGAGGATAGCGTATGAGTCTGGCCGCGTTTTCTTTAGCGGACAAAAACGCATTGGTGCTCGGAGCCAGCTCGGCTATTGGCAGAGCTGCGGCCTGTGCGCTGGCCGAGGCAGGCGCGGATGTCGCAGTAGGCTCGACGCTCGCTACACCGCGAGAACAGGAGGCTGTGCTCACCTGCCGAGATGCGATTCAATCCCAGGGCAGAAAGAGCCTCGCTCGGACGATAGACGCGGCGAACGAAGCTGACGTGCAGGCACTGGTGGAGCAGACTCACTCAGAACTTGGCACGCTCGATATTCTTGTCAACGCTCACGATCTGCCGTTTGCCAAGCCGCTCCGTGACATTTCTTCCAAGGAATGGTGCCGGGTGCTGGAGGTCAATTTGACAGGCGTTTACTTTGCCTGCCGGGCAGCAGCCGACCCCATGCTGGCTCAACACAGCGGACGGATTATCAATATTGTCTCATTGCTCGGCGAGCGGGGGATGATCAATGGCAGTGCATATTGTGCGGCGCAAGGTGGGGTTCTTAATTTGACCCGTGCCCTGGCCCTTGAGTGGGCTCGAAGTGGAATCACGGTGAATGCCGTTGGAGCGGGCTGGACTGAGGGGATGGGTCTGCTCAAAGACACCGCCGTACAGGAACAGTTGCGTCGCTATTTGCCGCAGAAACGCCTGGCGCAACCGTCTGAAGTCGGCGAAGCCGCAGTGTATCTGGCCTCAGATGTGGCGGGCTTTATCACCGGCCAAACCGTGTGGCTTGAAGGGGGAGCGCTGAGTCATTTGTAGGTCTCTATAGCTGCGCTGTGTCTCACACTATTATCTACAGGAGACGGCTCAACTTTCACTCGTAGACCATCGAGGAGACGTTCCAGGCTGGCACCTATTTCTTTTCGCGCAGTGGATACATCATCATCAGCACGGGCAGTATACAGAGCCGCTGCATTCACCGCACCTAGGATAAGGCAGGCCAGCGGTTCAACTGCTTGTCGCTCTATGAGCCCAGAGCCCATGAGTTGCAGGAGGAATTTACGTATGATGCGAAGCCCGTATTTTTCATCAAAATCCCGATTTTCTTCCCAGCCCAGGACGGTGGCGGCCTCAATCAACGCAATACGTCGGATAGCCGGGTCAAGACAAGCATCCAGGTAAGCTCCCGCGGCAACGTAGACTATCTGACCCCAAGGGTCCCCTGGACTCCCCTGACTCGTCTGTACGGCATTCTCGACTCTTTGAATAATCTCTACGTTGATTTCTTCCAGAACCGCCTGAAAGAGACCAGCTTTGTCACGGAAATGATAGTAAAGAGCCCCTCGTGTTACCCCTGCCCGTTGGACAATCTCTTCGGTTGCCGCTCTGGCATATCCGAACTCGGTAAAAAGCTCGCGAGCCGTCTTGAGTAAGGCTGAGCGAGTGAGTGCTGATTGCTCGGCCTTTTTCATCCCAGCCTTTCTATCATCCGTCTCTACTCAATTACGAGGGCGACTTCAGGGGTTGCCATGATACTCGGCAGGAGGTCATGGCGGTAAAATTCAACTTGCGGCACCCTTATCATAAACGACACTCAAATACCAGCACCCATATGGCGTTGGTGTTTGAGTCGTCCGGACGATGGTAATCCATCCGCAAACGTGCGATATGTCCGTTACTCTATATCATTACAGGAGGGACTATTATGGGTGCTGCTGAGAATAAACAATTGGTTCACGACACATTCGCCGCGTTGAATGCCGGTAATTCGGAAAAGTTTTTCAGCCATTTATCAGATGATATTCGCTGGACCATTATCGGCACCACGAAATACTCCCACACCTATACCGGCAAGGCGGATATCGTTGAGCGGCTCTTTACCCCTCTGACTGCGCAACTCGATGGGTTCATCACCAACACCATTCTGAATACGATTGCCGAAGGGGACTATGTCGTCTTGCAAACCCAAGGCAAGTCACAAACAAAGACGGGCAAGTCATATAACAATACCTACTGTTTAGTCATTCAGCTTCAGAACAGCAAAATCCAGCAGATTACAGAATATCTGGATACGGAGCTGGTGACGACCGCGTTTGAATAGAGGTACCGAGGAGCGACCGCCCCTTGCGCCCTTGCTCGCGCTCAGTCATTACGCTCACGCTTGTCAACGCCGAGTTGCCCAGCCCTGCGCCTCTTTTAAGCCTGTCCTACAACTTCTCCATGACTTTCCGGGTGAAATCTTCAATCACCCGGTACTGCGTCGCGAGAGAGGGGAGCAGCATGATTTGGTCCAGGCCGGTTGCCTCAAGTCGTTTGATTTGTTCGATGACTTCCTCTGGTGTACCGGCAAGACAGGTCGATTTGATGAGCTCGGGCGTAATGAATTTTTCCTCTTCAGGCAGATGGTAGACGCAGTGGCCGGCGTGAATGCGCAGATGACGGTGCGAGGGCGGCGTGCGCTCGACCAGCGCGCTGTATTCGTCCCAAATATTGGCGAGGTGCCGGGGAGGCTGTCCACCAAACTGGCGCACCTTATCGTACAGATAGTGAAGCGACGCAATGGCAAACGGACCGCATTCACGCAGAATACGCTCCGAGTTGAGTGATTCGCCTGGTTCTAACAGGGCAACCGCGCTGAGGGCGCACGTATAATAGTTATCGCCATTCCGCCCGCCACGTTCAGCGCCAGCCTTGGCGTTGAGCAGTGCCCGGCGCATGAATTCCGGGTCTGGAGGGATGGAGACAACCAACCCGTCGCCATACTCACCCGCCAATGCCTGAGCCTTTGGACCAAAGCCGGAGACATACAGGGGGATGTGGTGTTCGATATCAATGAACTTATACTCCGGCATCTGGAATTGAACCGGCGTGGTTTGACCTTGCCAGGTCATGGTCACTTCTTTACCGTGTAGGAGCGCCCGGAGTACCCGTAAATACTCACCGAACTCTCGCAGCTTCATGGGCTTGTGACCCATAATCCGCATGGCGGTGTTACCGGTGCCAATCCCAAGAAAAGTACGCCCTGGGGCTAAGCGGTTAATCGTGGCTATGCTATGCGCCGTCACCGGAGCTATGCGCGTCCCGGCAACAGACACACCCGTACCAATGTTCATCGTACGGGTTTGCTGGGCGGCCAGGGCAAGCACGGCGTAGCAGTCTGACCAGATCATTTGACTGTCAGCGACCCAGGCGTGAGAGTACCCAAGATTCTCCGCATGGGTGATATAACCGACATCATCAATTTTTGCAGCAACACAAATTCCAAAATCCATCACATCCTCCCACTGTCTTTGTGAATGTAGCACCCGCGTCTGAATAGGTTCGTCAGGGCATCAGTCTTCTCCAGTCGCTTCCTTGAGTGCCTTCCGGGCCGTTCGTGTGACAATGGTGGTCACCACAACAGTGGCGACCAGACCTAGGAATAAAACTCCGTAGTCAGCAATCCCTCGTTCCGGCGCAGCCCCTCCAGCCAGAGCGGCTACATCTCCAGCCAGTTTTCCGTAATAGACGTACAGAATCGTCCCCGGCAGCATACCAAATGCAGCGATAGCATAGTCCACAAAGCGCACATTAGTCAGTCCCAGAGCGTAGTTCAGAAGATTAAACGGGAAGACCGGAGACAGTCGCAACAAAAAGACGATTTTGCGTCCCTGCGCACTTACCGCCCGGTCGATAGCGGCAAATCTGGGCGTATCGGCCAGCTTCCGCTCGATAGCCCCCCGAGCAAGATAACGCGCAACAAGAAATGCGAGGCACGAACCCAGGGTGGCAGCAATAAAGACATACACAATACCGCTCAGCAGCCCGAAGATTGCGCCCGCAGCCAGGGTGAGGACAGAGCCAGGGATAAAGGCCACAGCCGCAATGGCATAGCCGGCGATGAAGACAAGCGGTCCCCACACCCCAAGCGTCTCCACCCAGGCGGCAAACACCGGCACATAGGCCCCGGCCTGACGGCCTAAAAAGAGGAGCAGGGCGGCCCCGACAATGACAAGCGCAATTCTACCGAAAAGACGACTTTTACTCGCGGCTTGAACATGGGTGTCTTCTCCATGCGTGTGCCCCTCTTCCATATGTACGCTCCCTTCAGCGGGTATTACGCAGGAGTGGTCCGGCTATAATGCAGACTGCACAAACTCGGCAAGACCATCTTGCCAGGACGGGAGATGTATGGAGGGCTCTTGGAGCGTGGTCAGCACTGCATAGGAGGGACATTGTGCCAGGCGAGGCATCTCTGTGCTCGGAATAGGTTTCACCTGAGAACGAACGCCAAGGAGTGCGTATAAAGTCCGAATGAGGTCAGAGCGGCTCGTGCCACCCCGACCGGCCAGATGATACGTCCCAAAGGCTTCCGTTGTCACAAGCTGGGCCAGGGCGGTTGCCAAATGCGGGGCATAGGTCGGGGAACCAAATTGATCGTTCACCACCCGGACTTCGGGCTGCTGGGAGAGGGCACGCATGGTTTGGACAAAACTCTTTCCGTGCGTATGGTACACCCAAGAGGTGCGAACAATATAATGCTTTGGATTTAAGGCCCGCACCGCCTCTTCTCCGGCGAGCTTGCTTTGCCCGTAAACCGACTGGGGGTGAGGCAGATCAAATTCATGATACGGACGGCGGCTCAGTCCATCAAAAACATAGTTTGTGGACAGATGCAGGAGCGGAATCCCGCAGGCTGCGGTCACGAGGGCAAGGTTACGCGGGCCAAGGGCGTTCGCTCGATACGCGGCCTCAGGGTCTCGCTCGGCTTGGTCCACAGCATTATACGCGGCGGCGTTGAGGACCAGGTCGGGGGCATGTGTTACAACCGCCGTGCGGACCGCGCCAAGGTCGGTAATATCGAGTTGCTGTCGGTCGTAAGCGATAATCTCATGATTGCTGAAGATGCATTGAATGGCATGACCGAGTTGACCGCCCGCACCAGTGAGAAGGATATGCATACTATTCTCTTT
This sequence comes from Candidatus Binatia bacterium, assembly GCA_022824615.1. Taxonomy (GTDB): domain Bacteria; phylum Desulfobacterota; class Binatia; order Bin18; family Bin18; genus Bin18. The sequence goes on from JAJDZM010000043.1 coordinate 7,536, forward strand.
GACCTGACTCACACATTCGGCATATGGACGAGACGAGCACCCAGAGGAAAGTCAGCGATTGATATTGCCATCATACCAATAAAAAAGGGCGTGTCCCAAGACACGCCCGATAAAGAGAACGGTAATCTTCAGAGTTGGTCTTAGTCTTTGAACTCCGGCAGAATTTTAGTCCCGAAAATTTCGAGCTGACGCTTGGTTTCCTCCCAGGGCATCATCCCTTGATCAAAGAACCAGCCAAACCACTCAATATTGGCATTCTTCTGGAGGGCTTCCAGTTCACGTTTGACATCATCGATAGTCCCCACCAGCGAGTACTTCGCCTCGACCATACGCTCGAACTTCCAGGGGACGGGTGTCGTCTCGCCAGGGTAGCGGTAGGCTTCAAAGAAACCGAACCCGGCGAAATATTGGATGAATCCGGCTCCCTGCGTTTCCGCTCCGAGGGAATAGCCTTCGGTGTACGTATTTCCGATATGCACCGACCGGAAGGCACCGACACTCTCTCCGAGTTCGAGATTCCGGCCGTGTCTGGCTGCTTCATCACGATAAGCTTCGCACAGCTCCCGAAACGCGGGCGGATGCGAGATCAAAATCCACGGCACAATCCCTTCGGTAGCGCACCAACGGATCGTTTTTTCGCTGACGGAGAACGGCTGCCAGATTGGCGGGTGGGGTTCAGTATAGGGTTTGGGAACGACACAGATGCGCTGCACGGCCCCGTTTTCGTCCACCTCTCCCTCAGCCCCGTATTTCGCGGTCCAGTTTTTGGCAACCGGCCAGCGCTGAATGCCGTGTTCATAGGGGGTCGGGACTTCGTAGTACTTGGTCTTGAGCCGAATGGACTCTTCGGTCCAGGCGGTCTTCATAATCTTGAAGACTTCTTCAAAGACCGCCCGGTTATGCGCATCAACCTCAGAGCCATCCATGGGCGCACCAGTCACATGGTAGTGCTGTCCAAGCACATTGGTCCACCGGTCCTGATAGCCTCGGGCAAAGCCGGCAATAAAGCGGCCTTTGGTCAAATGATCGATAACGGCGATCTCTTCCGCGACCCGGAGCGGGTCCCAGGTGGGCAAGACCAATCCGAGCGAGGCAAACTTGATACGCTCGGTCCGTGCCGCAAGGTCGGTGTACAGCATCAACGGGGCAATGGAAGCCTCATAGCCCTCGGAGTGAAAGTGGTGCTCGGTGGTGGACATGGCGTCAAAGCCGAACTCTTCGGCCAGTTGCGCAATCTCGCGTAGCTCCGTGAGCATTTCTTGATATTTGTCGTTGTTACGGCCGATAGGTCGCAGCCGTTCGCGCTCCTCGAACGTCGCCGGGATGGTCGGCAGGACAAAAAGGTTAAATTTCATGGAACTTTCTCCTGACCTCGAGCGGATTGCCGTTGCAGTCTCGCTCCAGCGCACTCTACTCAGCCTTAGCCCGTTTGGCGAATCTTGGCCAGGACTGGCATCAGATATTTTTTGAACGTCACGGGATTCTCACACATGGGGAAATGGCCGATTTCTTCCATGATGATACACTCGGAGTTCTTGACTTTTCTGGCCGTTTTTTCCGTCATCTCCGGCGTACAGGCAAAATCGTATACGCCCGTCATGAAATAGACGGGGATGTCGCCCGACAGTTGTTCCGCCATTTCACGGAAGTCGTGATCCACGCTGTAGAAATACAAGTCGCCCTTGAAGATGCCCGGACCGCTTTGTGAATAATACCACCAAGTCTCTCGACGATACTCTTCCGGGCTCTGCGGCGCCATCAGGCCATACACGGAGGTGGCACACGCTTCGCCGCCATGCACATGGGGATTCCAGAGCCAGTCCAGCCACCAGCCGGGCGAGTAGTCGCAGGCTTCAATTGCGATCAGGGCGCGCAGGTCGGACGAGAAATTACGCGCCAGGTGCAGACAGATATTCCCGCCCATCGAGCTGCCCATGATGACCGGATTGTCGAGTTCGAGCTCTTTACAGAAGGCCATCAGGAATTCTGAGTAGAACTTGGCCGTCAGCTTATACTCTTCTTTCCACCAGCCCTGGGGCGGAATGGATTTTCCGTGTCGAGGCAGGTCGAGCGCAATCACCCGAAAGTCACTGTTGATATCGATGTCACACAATTGGTGGCGCCACTCACGCGTATCCGTGCCCGCCGTGTGGAGACACACGAGAGGGATGCCCTGCCCGGCTTCCTCATAGAATACTCGGTAGTCTTCTCCCTCGTACGGGACACGCACATAACGACCAGTAATGGGTTCAATATTCGCCATGGCTCTTACTCCTATTCTTGCACATTCCGCATCAAATCGAGTGTCCAGGTAAAGGCCCGCAGGTTCTGCCACATGACTTTGACATCGCCTTCAATCTGCAGCCGTCCGTGGAGTGGATGGGCCATTGCCCAGATATCATTATACATGGGTGGAGGGACAGGCTGGATAAATTTTGCCCAGGTTTCCGCGGGACCACGCAGGGCAAACGCGTAGGTCGATTCGGGTCCGATATTGGACAAGACTTGCGGTATCGTCCCGCCGACGAATGACACGACATAGGCGGTATCACCGAAAGCCAGCAGGACATCCGTGGTTAAATGTCTGCCAATGATCTTGGTCACGCTGTCCTGATTGACCAGGGCTTGCCAGCGCTCCATCCAGCCTGTATCGAATGCAGCCATATATTTCCTCCTGTGTTGGTTGATCTCTCTCCGATTCTTCCTTACGGCTCAACCCAAAGGCTGAACCGACGGCTTCTTATCAAGCAGCCCGCCGGACGTAAAGAGCCGAGCGGTCACTACCGCTGTTGCCCTCCTCTTTGCTGCAGCAGACGATCGCTGATCAACACCAGGGCCTCGGCAGAGGCGTGCCGCACCGTTTCTTCTTCTGCGGCGAGCATATCCATGAGTGGAGGAACACTCTCAGCCCCACCAATCCGCCCGATCGTCCATAGCCCCTGCGTCTTGGCATATAGGTCCCGCTCTCGGCCCACTGCCGCAATGACCTCAGACGCAACGCTGGTATCCTGATTTTGACCAATGACCTGATACGCGTTGGAACGCGTCAACGGGTCCCGAGCGTGCAGCGCTTTCACAATCAGCGACTTCGCCGTCCCATAGTCCATACGGGTAAAGGAAACGGAGGCGGCCAGACGAATCCGAAAGTCCACATGCTCCAGCGCTTGCTGGACAAGGGGGAGGCCACTCGCATCCTTGAAATGGGTGAGGGAGGCGGCGGCTGTGGTCCGAACCATTTCAGACGGGTCGGATTGCAGGACGGTCCGCAGCAACACGACGATGTCCGGGGCATCGAGCGATCCGAGGAGTCCCACCACGGCATCACGGATTTGCTCACTCTCATCCCTCAGTTTGGCAGTAAGGTAGGCGAACCCAGCGGCATCACCCATCGCCGCGAGCGACCACGCCAGCGTGACGGCAACGATGGGGTCTTTTTCTGTTTTGAGGAGTGTGTGTAACACCGGCGACGCGACCATAGAGCGGAGTTCGCCCAGACCGCCCGCCCCCTGAGTGCGCAGTCGCGTATCCGCGCTGTTCACGGCATCAAGATAGAGCAGGAGGGCGGTTCGATCCCGTGTTCGTCGCAACCCCGACAACGCCAGGCGCTTTCCTACCGAGTCTGTGTAGTAGAGCCGACGCAGCAGCCCGACCGCACCAGGCGTCGCCATATCGCCCAGGGCGTCGGCTGCGGTCCGGCGAAGCATAGGTTGGTCGGACCGCAATGCCTCATCAAGAACGACTAATCCCGCAGAATCACCCCGTCTCCCAAGGATGCCGGCAACCACATTCCGCTCATGCGGGTCGCCCAACCGCAGCCCCAAGCGTAAGACCTCCAGGGCGAGTTGCTGGAGCGCGACCAGCCCGTGCTTTGCAGTTGGGTCATGCCTGGCCTTATAGGTGATAACCGCTCCAAGCAAATCGCCCTGCCTGGCCTGATCCACCGCGGATTCTTCCTCACCAGCCGCGGCAAAGGGCATCTCGCCGACAAGCAGTAGCAGAGGAAAAAGAATGAGGAGACTGTAGGTCTGACAGTATTTCTTCATCCTTACTCCTTTCGTCTGGCACCCGAGGTGCACACTTGCCAGCTCTCCCTCAGCGGGCGACCTGCGACCTCGCTATGCGAGTTGACCGATCTGCCGCAGAACCGCGGCGTGATCCCAGTAAATGCGTTCCGCAGACATCTTCCCATCACGGAACTCAATGATAATGACCAATTCCGCAGTGACGGTCTTGCCGGTCGGGGGAATCCCAGGCAGGAACCAGTCCATCTGCTTCGAATGGACCATACGGATTGTGGCTTCCTCGACAATGCAGTCTTCAGTCACGACGCGGTTCGTCATGCTATGTTCCCACTCATCGGGAATCGAGGGGATGAACATGTCCCGATAATAGGTACGAAGTTCGGCCTTGCCCTTTCCGCCAGAGCGCGTCGGCATGTGCATGACCGACGCGTCTTCCACCATGGTCGACAGTGAAAGCTCTTCGTCTTTTTCGACAAACTCGCCTATAACGTGCTCTTCCCAGAGTTTGACCAAGGCTTCCGCAGCCATCTCGGCGTCTCCCTTTTTCCGGCTCTCCACATGTCATCTCACTGACGGGATAACTTCTTTGGCAAATCGTTCCAGCGTCGTACGCGCCGCAACCTCATTCTGGGTTGTCACAAAAATAGCAATATCGGTCAGACCGGCGGCTTTGAGCTCACGCGCTTTGTCAATGCAGTCTTGAGGCGTTCCCGCAATAGTACATTTCTGAGCAACGACATCAGGAATAAGTTCACGATGTTTGGCGGTTAAGTCAAGATGTTCATAGAAGCGGTAGCTTTCGGTCACTGCTTTCACGACATCGGCATGCTCAAGGCCAAGCGTGTCCGGGAACCAGAGTTTGTTGGCGATATTCCGCGCCGCAGTCGGACGCACTTGATCGAGCGCTGCACTCCGATCATCGTCAATAGCCGCGTCAATCGCGGCGATAAAACGAAGTTGGGCCGGGTCCTTGCCCGCTTTTTGCGCACCTTCACTCGCCGCCTCGACCGCAACCCGCGCGCCCTCGCCGTTTCCGCCCATATGACCGTCAACAATAACGCCGTCGCCTATCTCCCCGACCAGCGTGGCGGCCCGTGGACTCATGACCGCAATCTCGATGGGCACCTTCCCCCACTCTTCGGCTCCAGCCACCCTCAGCCGTACTTCCTGTCCCCAGGTTTTCTTGTCTCCAGGGTTGGACATAGCCGGAGCTTCCACCTCTTGTCCTGAAAACAAGCTGCGAATGAAAACAACATCCCGACGCAGTTGATCTCGCTTAGCCGGAGAGAGACCCGCGGTTCTCACGGCCGAGTCCCCCGCGCCGATGCCGAGCACGGCCCGCCCCTGGCTGAGCATATTGAGGGAGACCATTGCGTTGGCCGTCACGGTTGGATGGCGGGTGACCAGATTCGTCACGCCGGGCCCGAGTTTCACCCGTTGCGTAGCTTGGGCACAGCAGGCCAGACAGACGTAGACATCGTTCCACAGCATCTGCGAATCACCGACATACACCGTCTCAAAGCCACAGGCTTCGGCGCATTGGGCGAGGCGGACAACCGGTTCTATCGTTTGGCCCGAGTAGGGCCAAATCATGACACTAAATCGCATCGCTCCTCTCTCCGATATGCTGGTGGACTTGGATAAGCATGAATTTATGCACTCGCGAGAAACTTATCGACAGTAATCCCGGCAGCGCGGATAAGACTTCTCAGGGTTCCCTTGGAGACTTCCTTGTGATTAGGCACGGAGAGCGTAGCTATTTCTCCCGCCTTGACCATAACAATGTGACTGCCCCTCTGACGTGCTACACTCCAACCGAGACTCTCGAATATTCGGACAACTTCTTTCCCGCTCAGAGAGCGCAATGCGGGCATTACACCGCAACCTCTATTTGCTGCGTCTCAATGGTTAAGGGCATCCCTTTTTCCGCCCTCACCTCAAGGCAAAGGGCAATAGCTTCCTTGATATTATCCAGTGCCTCACTCCTGGTTTTACCCTGACTGACACAACCTGGAATGGCGGGACATTCAACAATCCATACTCCGTCTTCGTCTCGATCAATCGTCACGGTAAATCTCATTTTTCTTGGTCCTCCGACGCCATTCATACCAAACGATTCTTAAAAATTAATTGAGAAAGGCCGCACAGAATTTTTGTACAAATATCAACATTTGCTGCATTTGATCAGAGTCATATCTATCAAAATGCCCGTACGCGGCGTCATGGCGAAGATCAACATTACTTTTTCATGGGGAAGCAGTTTTTTACTCTTCTGCTCTGCCCTTCCGCAATTGTGCAGTTTTTCTTGCATCGATCTCAAACGTCGTTGAATCCATCACCACTCCGTAGTCTCGCTGTGCGCTCTCCATCGAGACCAATCCATCCTTCACATCTTGTACGACTTTTTCGATCGCTCGCCGCTTCGGGTCGCCAAATCCGCCGCCGCCACTTGAGAACAGCTCCACTTCATCTCCTTTGGACAGGATATTTGTGGAATTGGCCATACTCTCTTCGGTGCGGCCATCGGCATAGTGGAAAACCTGCCGGTTGGGCGGTGCGCCCTGTCCGCCCCACAGGCCGAACGGTGCCGTGGCGGGTTGGGTACCGCTCCCGAAGTTTGCACACGCAATATTGTCGGCTTCGACCCGCCAGCGATAGGTCACCCCCATGCCGCCCCGCCATTGCCCGGCTCCGGCGCTGTCCTGACAATACTCGAACTGCTCGATAAAATACGGGTTGACCAGTTCGTGCAGTTCAGGGTCTGGCGAACGCAGCCCTCCAAGGCACATGGCAGTCCCGATATGGTCCCACCCGTCAAAGCCGGCCGTGGCTCCACCGCCCCCTTTGCTTAAAAAATGAATCTCCCCGAACGGCCGTCCGGTGCGTGGGTTCATACCCGTGGTGGCCGGCGCACACCAGCGTCCCCAGGCGGCCTGAACGAGCTCGGGGATCACCTCCGACAGGGCCAGCCAGATTGCCTCGGTTATGGTTTCGCCCGTTAAGACCGTGCAGGCCGTGCTTGGCGCTGGCTCGACCGGGTTCACCACACTCCCGCTCGGTGCTACGACGGAAACCGGACGCATGGCCCCTTCGTTATGCGGCACATCAGGGTTGACCAGAGTAAACAGCGCCAGGTAGGTCGCAGAAGCGGTATTGGCGAACGGACTGTTGACATAGCCGAGCACTTGGTCATCCGAGCCCGAGTAATCGAACATCACAGACTCGTCCTGCACTTCGACTTTCACCCGAATGGTCACCGGCCGATCGTGGACAATCCCGTCGTTATCGATCTGTCTCTCGGCCAGATACCTGCCGTTCGGGATCGCGCGAATTTCCTCGCGCATATGCCTTTCCGAGGCAGCCAGGAGGCGCTCAACAACCTGTTCAACAACAGAGATACCATGTTTTTTCACCAGCGCGGTGATATTCCGTTCACCCAGGCTGGCGGCACCAACCAGACAATGCAGATCGCCCTCCACCAAAAACCGGAGGCGCACATTGGACACAATCATGTCCCACAGACCACGATTCACCTTGCCCTGCTCATAGAGTTTGGCCGGTGGAATTCGCAATCCCTCGTCCCACACATCGCGTGCTTCCGGGTGATAGCCCGCCGCGCCGCCGCCGCCGGTGTCCGCCTGATGGCCTTTTGTGACCGACCAGAAGCGCAGTTCGCCATCAATATGAACCGGCTTGGCAATCGTAAAATCAGGCGGATGGTTATTGCCCCGATACGGGTCGTTGAGAATGAAGACGTCGCCTTCGTGCGTGTCGTCAGCATAGGTCTCAGCAATCGAGCGGACCGCCCAGGGCGTTGCGGCAAGCAGGATCGGAATATAGGCCGTCTGGGCGACCAGACGGAGCTGACGGTCATAAATTGCGGTCACAAAATCGCGCGCCTCACTAAAGATAGGCGAGCGCGAGGTCCGCAGCATGGTCTGACCCATTTCCTTGGTGATCGAGTCCAGACGATTCGCGATGACCGATATGAGGATCGGATCAATCCTGTCCGTTTGCATTCTATGCCCCTTCCGCACTGTGACAATTTTCACGGGGGAAGTTTTCCCCGAGCTCCCTCGAGTGTCCGCCTGCCCAACCCTGCGAGGATTTCGTCAAGCGGGCGCTCAGCCGGGTGCATGACATAATTACGGTAGGCATCACAGACCAAACGATAGCCGGGCGGGACGAGGATGGTGGTGTTGGCCTGTTCGATCAAGGCCGGTCCGGCAAGAGCCATGCCACAGTCGAACTGATCCCCATTATAGGTAGCAACCTGATACGACGTCCCGGAGAAGTACGCTTGCCGCTCACCCTTGAGCGCGACGGCCGGGTCTGCGTCCACAAGCGGACTGGGTGTGAGTCTCGGTTTCTCCGTGAGCCCCAGCGCCTTGACCCGCAGATTGATCATCTCCAATGGGGCTTCCGGCATGGCATAGCCATAGAGTGCCTCGTGGAGACGGTGAAAACGGGCGGCTGTCGCCTCCAGTTCCGATGCAACGAGAGGAGGCAGAACCGGGACTTCGACCTCATGAAATTGGCCAACATAACGCACATCAAAGGTTGCACGAATCCGTATTTTCTCTGCGAGAATGCCTTCCGATGCTAAGGTCGCTCGGGCGTGTTCCTCAATCTCACTCAGGGTACGGTTGATATCGTCGGGAACGATGGCCTCCCAGTCCTGGGTGAAGGTCTGAACGTAGTCGTGCTGCAAATCAGAGATCAACATGCCGGCCGCACAGAACACCGAGGACTCCTGGGGAATCACGATCAGTGGAATATCCAACTCTCGGGCTATCATTCCGGCGTGTAGTGGCCCTGCCCCGCCGGCAACCACAAGCGCAAACTCGCGGGGATCATAGCCCCGCTCGACCGAAACGCCCTGAAGCGCGGCCGCCATATTGGCGTTTACAATACGATAGATTCCCTCGGCGGCCTCAATAGGAGAGAGGTCCAAGGGCTCAGCAATCTTGTTTGTCACCGCGCGCTGAGCCTCGTGATAATCGAGGGGCATTTCCCCGCCTAGCAATCCGTCTGAGGAAAGATAGCCCAGCACCAAGTTGGCATCTGTTACCGTGGGCTCGACTCCGCCACGGCCATAACACACCGGACCGGGCTCGGCGCCGGCACTCTTGGGCCCGACCTGGAGAATCCCCCCGGCATCGGTCCAGGCAATACTGCCCCCGCCAGCGCCAACCGTGTGGATGTCCAGCAAGGGCAGGGCGAGCCGGTGGCCGCCAATCTCGCCCTCCGTTGTTGTCACGGGCTGACGGTCGTGGATGAGACAGGCATCAAAACTGGTCCCGCCCATGTCAACCGTGATCACATCGCGCAGAGCGTGGGTGTCAGCATAGAACACGCCGGCCATGGGCCCGCCCGCCGGGCCGGATAAGAGGGTATTCGCGGCAAAGCGCCGGGTCAGGTGGGGCAACATCACACCGCCGTTCGACTGCATAATAAGCAAGACACCGGTAAATCCCGATGCGTCCAACTGGCTTTCAAGCTGAGTCAGATAGCGCGACAGCGGAGGACCGACCGTCGCATTGAGTACGGTGGTGGAATGTCGCTCATAGACCCGAATTTGCGGCAGCACTTCGGAGGATAAGGACACATAGACCTCGGGGAGGGCGTCCCGGATAAGCTGACCGGTTCGGCGCTCATGGGCCGGATTCAAGAAGGACCACAGATAGCTGACCGCCACCGCCTCAATGTCATTCGCTCGGATATGCTCGATCGCGTCCATCACGTCCGCTTCGTGCAGGGGGGTCACCACTGCGCCCTCAACATTGACCCGTTCGCTAATAGGGTAAATACGCGCCCGAGGAACCAAAGGCGGCGGCGGACCGTATTTGCTATCGTACTGACGGGCGCGCAGCCCCCGCCGCATATTGAGCACATCGCGAAAGCCGCGGGTCGTCAGAAAGGCAGTCTTGGCCCCTTCCCCAGTCAAGACGGCATTGGTCGTAATGGTCGTCCCATGAACGATGACGCTGACTCGACCGAGAAAATCTGACAGCTCACGATTAAGAGAAACGGCAATCTTCCGCAGCCCCTGCACGACGCCGACCGCAGGCTGCTGTGGCGTAGTCGGCGTCTTATAGACGTGGGCCGCACCCTGTGAGTCAGTGACAAGAAAGTCGGTAAACGTGCCGCCGACGTCAATGCCGATTTTGTATTTCATGCTGTGACAATTTTCACGAGGGAAGTCTCCCCCGCGCCCCCTCGGGCCAGGGTAAAGGTCGGCACATAGCGCTCGTCGCCCTCGGGGTCCTGCCCGACCGCTGACGGCAAGAGGCGCACGGTACGCCCCCGCTCAACCTGGCCAGGCTCTGTTTCCACCAGCCGAGTGAAGATCCGCAGCTCTTCGACCCGGACCACAGCGAAAATCAATGGGCGCGGAAAGCCCGGCGGGACGCCGGTATCTTGAATGGTATAGGCGTGGATCGTCCCCTGGTCTGGCAACTCGATCCAATCAAGCCGGTCTGAGAGACAGTCCGGACAGACCACACGCGGCGGCCAGTGGCGCAGGGCGCACTGCGGACAAAATGTGGTGAGCAGCTTCTGCGACCGCAGGGCTTCATAAAACGGCGCCAGTCGAGTGTTCTGACTGCCCTGGAGCGGAAAAGGATCAACGGCGCGGAAATATTCGCTCATAGGCTTCTACTCCCGCCCGTAAATCATGACGACATGCTCGCCCATCCCGCTATTATTATGCGTCAGTCCGATATGCGCCTCCGGGACTTGGCGTTCGCCTGCTTCCCCGCGCAGTTGCCAAAAGGCTTCGACCGCCTGAGCCACCCCCGTGGCCCCAAGCGGGTGTCCACAGCCCATCAGCCCGCCGCGAGGATTGACGACCACGTCACCGTCGTAATCGGAGCGCCCTTCCATAACGAACGGACCGCCTTCGCCCTTCGGGCAAAATCCAAGCTCTTCGTAGGCAATAATCTCGGCGATGGCAAAACAGTCGTGAACCTCAGCAAAATCGACGTCATTCGCCGCTATCCCGGCCATGGTGTAGGCGGCCCCGGCGGCCTGTTTCATGGCCGGCCAACTGGCATAATCGGGGTCGAGGCTGGAGACCGAAAACCCGTGGACCGCCTGCCCGGTTCCGCGAATAAAGACCGGCTTGTCCGTTATCTCCTTGGCTCGCTCTTCACTCGCCAGAATAACGGCAGCCGCGCCATCGGTGATAGGAGAACACATAAACAGCCGGAGCGGGGAGGCAATCATGCGCGAGCACACGACGGCATCCAAGGTGACGCCGTTCTGAAAATGGGCGTACGGATTTTTGCTTGAATGTGTATGGTTTTTCACCGCCACATGGGCAAGCTGCTCTTCTGTCGTGCCGTATTCGGCCATATGCAGTTGGGCGGCCAGGGCAAAGGAAGGCGGAGCAGTGAGTCCAAAGCAGGCTTCCCAGTCTCGGTCCACTCCAGTCCCCATATTCAGTACGGCCTCACCCATATTGGGGAGATTGAGCTTCTCGACTCCCAGCACCATGACGATGTCGGCCAGACCGGCGGCAATAAATGCATAGGCATAGCGTATCCCCGCAGTGCCACTGGCACACATATGTTCGGTCCGGGCCGAGAGCTTACTCGGCTGAATGCCCAGTGTTTCTGCGGCAAGCGGCGCAATATGACTCTGAAAGGCCGCCCGCTCAGGCAGGACAGCACCCACGACCAGCCCTTCGATATCCTTGGGTGTCAAGTGCGGAACGGAAGCAAAGCAGGCCCGGCCGGCCTCGGCAAGCAATTCTCGAAAGCCGGCTGCGCGCACCCCAAAGCGTGACAGTCCCGCCCCAACCAGGGCAACCCGACGCATGCACAACTCCTTTCTGTCTGAGACAATCTTACCTAATCAAGAATGCTGTTTGCTGAAAAGGCGGTGTTTCTCTCTGGGAGAGGTCTTACTCTTGAGGAGAAGTCGCTTGCATGGCTCTCAGACGGTTACGTGTCTGTTTGGCCGCGTCCGCCTTCCCGGTCTTTTCATACAACCGAGCGAGTTGTTCGAGCGTCTCGCGGATCACCGGGCTGTCCGCGGGCAGCGCTGTCTCTTGGATGTGGACCGCTCGCTCTGTGAGCGACACTGCCGCTTCATTTTTTCCTTGCTCGGCATAGAACGTCGCCTGGGTGCGGAGATTCAGCGCGACGTTCGGATGGTCTGCGCCAAGCGACGCTTCCATAACGGAAGCGGCCTGCTCGTATAAGGGTAAGAATGTCGCATAATCCCTGGTGTCCTGGAGGAGGTCGGCGATGCCGCTCAGGGTCGTGGCCAGATTATTGAGACTGACCGCAATATCGCGCTGCCCAGGCTCCAACGCCTTGGTCTCAACCGCCAGAGCTTCTTCGTAATACCGCTGGGAGGCGGTGAGGTCCCCGGCATCTTTCAGGAACAGTGCAAACTGATTCAGGCTCGTGGCAATATTCGGGTGATCCTCACCCAGCGCGGTCTTCATGACCTGTACGGACCGTTCAAACAGCGGCCGGGCGGTCTCAAAGTTGCCGTTCTGATGATGCAGAGAAGCCAAGTTATTCAGACTGACTGCAACATTGGGGTGGACCCGGCCGTAGGCCGTCTCGGTAATCTGAAGCGCCCGCTCGTACAAAGGCAGCGGGCGGACGCTATCCCCTCCCTCGCGCAGGGCCAAGGCCATATTGTTCAGATTCATCGCCACAATGGGGTGGTCTTTGCCCAGCGCTTGTTCGTTGATCGCAATCACACGCTCATAGACCTGTGCGGCCTCAGCATAGTTCCGGATCTGGTACAACAGGGATGCCAGGTTGTTCAGACTGGTGCCCACGTCCGGATGTGTCGAACCATAGGCAGCGGCATAAATCTCGGCAGCCCGCTCAAACATGGGTCTTGCTTTGGCGAATTCTCCTATTTGATATAACGCCGATCCGAGATTGTTGAGACTCGCCGCCACATCGGGATGTGACGGACCCAATGCTGCCTCTCGGATTTCGAGCGCGCGTTGTTGTAATTCCCCCGCCTCGGTGTAATCACCCATTTCCTTCATGAGCAGCCCTAACCGGGTCAGGTCATCAGCGACAACAGGATGCTGAGCGCCGTGCGTACGCTCATGAAGCGAGAGCGCACTCTGGAGTAAGGTTCGGGCTCCGTTATACTGTTTCGTCGCAATCAACAACTCGCCCATATTAATCATGCTGAGCGCAACAGCCGGATGTTCGTTCCCGAGTTGCTGTTGGTGAATCGTCAACGCCCGTTCAAAAAGCGGACGGGCCTGCTCGTACTGCTCTTGCTCTTTGTACAGCATGGCCAGGTTACCGACGCTCACGGCAACCGCGGCATGTGACTGCCCATAGGCTGTTTCTGTAATGCTCAGGGCTCGCTCGAACAGCGGACGGGCGGCATCAAACTGCTGCTGATCCTGGAGCACCAGGGCCAGATTGGTCAGACTACGGATAATTCCGGGATGATTTTTTCCAAGTGCCTTCTCATCAATGCCTAGCGCTCGTTCGAAGAGCTGACGAGCTTCCGCGTATTGACGGACCTGCTGAAGGAGGAGGGCAAGGTTATTCAGGCTTTGAGAGACGAGCGGATGATCGGGGCCGGCGATCTTTTCCGTTTGCTCAAGCAGCTCGCGCGCAACGGGAATGGCGGCCTGAAATTTCCCAGCCGCGTGCAAACGCCCGGCTTCTTCGGCTAACTGCTTGAGACGAGCGCCCGGCGCTTCGTCCGCACCAAAAGCAAACGGCACCAAACAGAGGATAATAAAGGCAACAATGACGCTGAGGATTCGTCTTGGACTATTCACTACAAGTGAGAGCCGAGACATGGGGAGGGGGTCAGAACCCGCCGAGACAGGCTATTCCGCCTGTGCTGCCTGATCAGGAGGCACAGAAATAACGTCTTCGGAGGGCTTATGAAAGGTTTCCGCCACGTCAAAAGAGCCGCGCAACGAATAGACATCATCTTTAAACATGGGAAGGTGAGAATAATAGGCACGGTGGTAATAGCAGCCCAGGCCCTCACCTGGAGCAGCGGTCTCCTCCTCGACGCTAGCGTCGGGAACCGCACCGCCTCCGCTCTCTGCCGAGGGGGGAGTCTTGACTGAAGCAATATCATGCTGCGCGGCCTGCTCAGCCTGACCTTTTTCAGTCAGCGTATCAGCATCATTCTTCTGGGTCAGTGTCGGTCGGTGAGACGGGTTTTCAAATTTGTCCAGCCAGCCGTAATACGCGGCAGCCTTGGGTGCAGTTGGCTGCGACTCTCCTTCTGCCCGGAGATCACCGGCGACACACAGAACGCCAAGGCTCACAACGACAGTCAAGATGTTTTTCATGCTGAAGCCCATGTTCTCACCATTCGCAACCCGAAAGGACAAGGGGGAGCAGATATCTGCTCCCCCTTGGAGATGTCTTCTGAGGCTGTTTAGCGGTGCAGCTCAGTCAGACGGTTAAGGTCATACAGACCGTTAATGTAGTCCATCGAAAAGTCGGGCAGACCGCCAGCGTATTCACGCCACAGATTGCCACGACCATTCTGGATATCGACCGTGTCCACGTTCCGCCAGTGGATCGCGCCACGATTGGCGTTCATGTACGTATACTTCTTGGAATCGTCAGCCCACTGGTAGCCCCACTGCCACAGCTTCCACAGTTTTCCTTTGCGGTCGAAAGCAATGTGGTTCCAGGTCTCCCAAGTTTGTGGGTCGATCGCCATGATCGCACTCTTGTACGGATGGCGCGGGTCTTTCGGAATCCGCTCAACCACGAACAGCTCGCGGATCTGCCAGACGTCGTTGTTGAGCCAGCCGTCGGGACCGCCATAGCGCACGCCGTCGTCGTCCCACTTGGTCAGGGCATGCACGGTCAGGAATTTCTTGGGACCCCAGAACACCCAGTCCCACTCGAGCGGACGGCCTGAGAAGCCATAGAAGTCTTCCAGGGTATGCTCGGTGCCCATCAGCGAGTCGGACTTCACCTCGGCCGAAATACGCCGCACGCGCCGCAAGCTCGGAACGTAGGCCCAGCCGTCATCGGTCCGGCGCGGGTCGATATAACGCTGGATGATGAACGCGGTGCCCCGCACGTCGTACGGCTCAAAGAAGCCGGTGAACTCTTTCCAGTGCACGGTCCCGGCGTCATCGTTTTCGGGCAGGTTGTAGTTGTTGTCCGGATACATGGCCATCTGGGAGTGATATGCCTTGTGATAGAAGGTGCCCAAGCTGCGCTCGTAGGTGCCGCCACCGCCGTAGATCGCATCGAAATCGTAATCCCAGTCCGTGTCGATATCGATTTCACCACCAATCCAGGCATCGGGTGGTTTCGTCGGCTCCGGAGTCTCGTGCTCACCACCAAACCTCAGCCACGTGCTCAGCGCGTTGGCGACGAAGTAGCCGCGCCAGTAAAAGCGCTTGTCGTAGTTCCAGGCCACCTTGAGACCGGCGATGTTCATGTCCGTCTCGGTCCGAATATCATCGTTCGAAAACGGGTAGCCGCAGATGTAGTTCTCGAGCGCGCCGTCCGCGGCCAGCGTGACCTGCTTCTGGAACTTCTCGTCGCAGTCCCGCACGACCTGGTGCGGTGTCACGTTGTAGGTTTCGGCCACCTCCATTTGCAGCGTACCGTCGTTCCACTTCTCGAACTGCTCGAAATAGCCAGGGAACATGAACGGTCTCACCTTAGGCAGGTCGGCGTGCGTCAACGTGTCACCGGGATTAAATTCCGGCTCGGCGTCTTTGGTCTCGTTGAACCATTGCTCGAATGTATCGCGCGTGTACGTGGTCGCATCGCCGCCCTGCGCCAGTACGCTGGTCTGTGCCCACAACAGGCTACAGGCCGCGAGAAATGAAAACGCTATGAGTCGTTTCATAAATCCTCCTCGTTAAGAAAATTTACCGCTCTATTTTGGTTGACGTTTTTTGGAAGTCAATAATACCTCAGCAGGTATTTTTATACTGTTGGTTTCAATCCTCACCGGCCTATTAAGGTCGGTGCTACGGGGGCGACGACCGCCCCCTACAGCCTAGAAACGATAGCGCAGTCGGCCCCAGAACTCGTTCATCTGGTTCCGCTCCGAGCCACCGGCCTGCATGTGGAACAAGCCGAAGCCGGCTTCCGTGTATGGCCTCTGGCAGGAGCCTGGACCACCAAGGCCAGCAAAGCACGATCCGTCGTTAAACACAGCGAACGAGCCGAGGTCGTGGCGATGCCGTGCACCCAGGAATGCGGTGAAACCGAGCGTAACCGACCAGTTGTTGGTGATCAGATACTCGATATTGCCGCCGGTCGTGCCGTCCTGGGCTGCGGTGCCGAACGCACCAAAGACCAGATAGACCAGTTGGTCACGCATGAAATGGTTCTGGGCGAACACGGTGAAGATGAAGTTGTTGTTCTCGCTGACGATACCGCGACGACCAGCCCGCGAGTCGGGATAGTGGGTGCCGTACGCCTGGGCGCTCAGGAAGAAGCTCCGGGTCGGATTGAGCCAGCGGATCAGGGTCGGTCGGTCAATACCCAACACCCACTTGAACGCGTTACCGTCGCCCATCAGGTCGATCTTGGCCGTGTCGTTCAACAGGGCATTGGTGGTCCAGGACGACTCCCAGCGGACCACAAAGCCGGTGTACGGCTCGAACCAGTCAAGCGACAGACCCAGCGTGTTCGTCTTGCGCCATCTGGCGGACAGCGAGCCACCGAAACCGCACAGGTTCGCATATTTGGCATGGCGGTTTTTCGCCTTGGTGCCGTATCCCGCCCCGCCTTCTTTGAAGATACCGGCCTCACGGATATTGATGTGCTTCGGCTTGATACCTACTCTAATAGGAACGTCCCCGGTTGCGCCGCCATTGGTAATAAGCGTTCCGCCTGGCTTGGCAGTAATGCCCTTGCCCGGTGCGGCGTTGTACTCTTCCGGAAGGATGCTATTCCCGTTCCCGTCCGTCGTGCAGCCGTCAAAGTTAAGGATGTTAAGGCGGTCCCATCC
>JAJDZM010000163.1 GCA_022824615.1 Candidatus Binatia bacterium
TTTGCCGGGGAGGCTCTCCTTGAGTTGCTCCCATTGCTGAGGGCTCAATTCATACCGCTTCGCCATGCTCCCTCCTTCGGTGGGCTTGCAGGGCTTTATAGCTTACTCCCTCACCCTGTGCTAATTGTCGATTCGCCCTAGCTCTTTCTTCTTTTCACCGCGTAGTTGATAGACTTCACGGACTTCACTCTCCCCGTACTCGCTCAGCTTTTCCTCAACAGTCGCAATATCTTGGGTGATTTCCTGGATCTCAAGCTCTAATTTCTGTTTCAGTTGAAAAGCCTGGGGAACGTCAATAGGCTCAGCCTCTAGGATGCCTATGATTCTTGCCAGGGTCGTCTGCCGTACTGCAAAACTCTCTACATCCCTATTTCGATCTACTTGGCGGGCACGATTAAGGATTTCATCGATGTCCTTGACCTGATTTTCAAATGTGGTGGCAACGTTAGTGGTTACCTCTCGCTCGCAGACGCATCGCATAGATTCGAGAATTTCTTCGAGTATTTTCTTTCGGGCTTGCAACTCAGCAGTCTGTACTTCCCGATAGCCCCGCGTTCCGGTTTTGGCTTGTAGACGAGCTGATTGTTTCTGTAGAAGAGGTAAGAGGAGATGACATGCAGCATTATGCATGGCAGTATCGAGTTGCTTCTCTTTCTCATTAATCGTTCGCTCCCGTAAATCTCGTGATCGCTCCAGAGTTTGTAACCGCTCCCGTTCTGCCTGTATGCCTTCGAGCGCAGAAGATCGCTTATCCAGCTCATTAACGAGATGTTTAAGCGCATTGCGCTTTTCTCGCTCCTCTTCGAGACCACTCTGGAGCCCCTCTTCCTCTATCCGCAGGTCTTTGAGTTCATCAACCAGACTGTGATGTTCTTCTTCTTTTCCTAAAAGGCGGTCCCGCTCTTCTTCCCAACGCTCTCTGACCCTGCCTAAGTCAGTCCTGAGATTGCGCACTTCTGGGATACCGAGAACGCGCTCGATTGCTTCTCGAATTTCAGAAGGCCGTTGCTTGCTGGCGTATGTTTCGATCTCCAGCCCATCGAAGAAAAAGAACTGCTGACATTCCCTTGGGAACAACTGCTCAATCGCATCTTGAACCGCTCCTTCAAGGGCACGGCCATCAATAATGAGTTCTGGAGGTTGCTCCGAAGCGGCGATAGCCTCACCCGAACCATCCAAACGCGCTTTGGCTCTGCGTATTAACTGATGGGGGATACCATCAACAAGAAAGTGGACCTCGACCGACAAGTCGCGATCTCCCACCCGGATTGCTCCAGTGTTGAAACACTCATGCAAGGACTTCTCTGGAAGGTACTGGTGAAAGGCCCAACGGATTCCTCGTAAAAGAGACGTTTTGCCATAACCATTCAGTCCATGGATAACAATAATGTTCTTATTATCTGTTGAGAGGCTACCAAAATTGATAGTAACCCGCCCTCGATATACGAGCCAATTTTCAAGTACGACCTGCTCAAAATGGATACTCATCCCTCGTCCTCTATCTGTTTTTGCAGGACTTCCTGGAGGCGAGCGACAAGTCCTCGACGCCTCTTAAGATGAAGAACCTCTCGTTCCATGGCTAGCATCTCTTGAATGAGGCTTGCCGAGACTTCATGCTGCTCGGCGATCTTTTCGATGATCTGGTCTAGAGAGTCTGACATAGCTATTCCCTTAATATCTGGTCGATACTTATGCCGAACGACTTGAGATGGGTAAAGAGTTCATTTTCGGCAATGTGCCGATTTTCCGCTGACCGGGCAAGATGTACAGCGCGACGAAGTTCTTTGAGAAGGAGGCGTGGCATGTTTGCCCCGACCCTGCGTGGTGGAGTGACGAGAACATCTACTAAGGAGGCACGCTCCTTGCCCGGAGCTCGGCGTAGAATCCGACCACGCCGCTGAATAAACTCTCGCTCACTCGTGCTACTCGCTAGAAGAATAGCCTGTGAAACTTCAGGAACATCCACTCCTTCGTCAAGGCAACGGATGGCAACCACTGCTGAGATTCTCTGCTCGCCCAAAAGACGAAGCGCCATCTCTCTACGAGCCGGGGACTCCTGCGAAGTATAAGGAAGGTAGCGAATCTTCTCTTGTTGAAGGACGGTACAGACAGAATGAACCTGTTCCAGGTCAGCGCAGTAAATCAAACATCTCTCTAATGGAACTGCCCTGACCATCTCCTCCAATACGCGGACCTTATCTTGGCATTGTTTCAGGATATTCGCTCGACGAAAAAGCAGCCTGTCAATCTCAGTATCTGCGCCCTCATTATATTCTTCAGAGTTCTCCTTTTCCGGCGCTTTTTGGGCAATCTCCTTCGTAAGCTCCATATACTCTTCGAACTCTTCCTCGGACAGCTCAGCGCATCTGACATAATAGTCGTATCTACAAAGAACTGATCCGATAGCTTTTTCGAATGGAAATCGGTAGACGGTCCCACCAAAATAGCTATCGATAGCCGCCGTTCCTTCCACGTCAAAAGGACGGGAGAGTGTCGCAGTGAGCCCCAGTCTCCCGCCGTAAATATCTTGCATCGCATTTTGGAAGTACGGCGCTCCAAGTCGATGAACTTCGTCCGAAATAAACAGCAAAGATTTTGAATGTGGAGCGGCATCTTTGAGAATAGTCTGAAAACGTTCTCCAGCTAGGGAATGGTATGTCCCTATGAGAACAATGGGACGACCGGAATCCATAGTAGAGTCCTGTGTCGAACACAAACGATTAAATGCCTGATCTTGCCATGCAGCATAACCACCAGCGATAACGAGAGAGGGAGCAAACCCACCCTCTTCCTGAATTTCATGTTGCCACTGCGTAATAAGAGCATCGCTGGGGACGCCAACGATCAATCCACGGAGTTGAGGGGTTCGTTTCGCCGCAGCCAGTGCAACGCGGGTCTTTCCTGTTCCGGTCGCCATATCGAGAACGCCCCGGCGTCCTGCGCTTTCCCAAGCTGTTACGGCTTCTTCTTGGTAGGGACGCAAAGGAGAGCGAGTAGAGGGCGGTAATGCTAATGATGAAGTCCCGTGGGCATATGGCCGGCCTGGAATTCGATAGCGCTGAAGACGGAGGCGGATTGCATCGGGCAATGTATAGAGGCGAAGATTTGGCTCCTCCCCGTTCCAAAGTCGTTCAAAGCGCCTAGCATCTGCATCGACCATGGGAGCCGTAGGCTCGTTCCACGAGCCAAAGACCTTAATGGATTCGTAATTTCGTGTTCCCTGAATACTGTCGTTGTAGGAGCCATTGAAACTGACCCGGTTCCCGTTTACGTCGGTGAATATTCCGAATTTATCGTGAAATTCTCCATCCAGAGAATCGGTAGGAATAGCAAATCGAAATTCCAAAATTTCATCAGCTACCATCCACGCTAAAGTCGAGAGTGTATCAGTAGTGAGGCTTACTTCTAGGTCGTCAAGCGACCGATTAAGAGAGGCTTCAAGGGCGGATTTCTTTGTACCTCCACTCCCTTTCCCAAGAGCATCCCATTCTTCTCGGGAGAGTAGAGGACTGGTAACCCATCGTGCCTTTCCTCCATTTCGGACCAAGCCAGCTAAACCAATAGCGTTAATCCGCAACCAGCCTACGCTGAAGAACCCGACCCCACGATCGTACGATACACTTCGTAGAAGCAGAGGTTCAAAAAAATCCTGAACGATATCTGCTGTACTGGTGGCAATGATGGGGGGGAGACGCAAGTCGGTAAAAGATGCCGGGTCTCCCTCAAAGCGGGTAGGATTATTTAGTACTCCTGGAGCGACATTGGGATGAGAGGATTCCACTATTTAACCCAGCATGAAGAAGGATGTGTGATAAGATAGCGTCTATACCGACGTACATGCCGAAGGAGAGCATTCCGCTTCACTCGACAATCCCCGTTTCCCTGATAGCGTCTTCCGGCAGCCCACGGAGTGCGTCCTCCCTGCGGTCCTCAAGAATCAACGCAATAGCCTCGGCTACGCTTGCTCGCGCTTCGGCTGGAGTTCGGCCTTGGCCGTTTGCTCCGGGAATTTCGGGACAGCAGGCAATGTACCAGTCGTTCTCCTGCTCAATCAGCGCGGTAAACTCGTTTCGCATGGTCATCCCCTTAATAAGTTATCGCTTCTGTGACTCCGATAAAGCCCGTTCCTGAGAAGTCTCGATAGCGCGACAGCCTCAAGGTTCTCCGTAGGAACCAGACTACAAATACACTTCCATATCCAGTCGATCAAAGGTACTCACTGGACGTTTGCGCTGGCGAGGTGACTCCCGCTCTTCAGCTTCGACCAGTCCCAGGTTCTCTAACACTTTCAGGTCCGTACTGACATTCTTGATGTCTCGACCTGCCAACGCGGCCAATTGGCGCACTGATTGAGGATCGTTTCGCCGGATCAATCTCAGGAGTTCAAGCCGTTTTGGCGTCAGTGTCCGGGCCATCTCCTTAATGCTGGGAAAGGAGAGAACCGGGGTGGACCGTGGGAGTTTTTCGCCTTTCCGTGACGCTTTGGCGACAGTAGAAAATGCCTCGCGGACCTGATCGAAAAAATCGTCCTCTGGCTGCACGACAATCTTCATCCGTTTTAGCTTCATAAGTGCCCTTTCTTCACCAATTCGACGTCCCGACGAAAGTCAGTAAGAAGCTGCTCGACGCCTCGCCATTCATAAGGGAACTCGTTCTCCCGTAAGTGTCTGTGGTGTCCCTTTCCTTGTTCAAAGTCATAGCGGAGAACAGTTTCTCCACTTTCCTGCTCATAGAGTTGGAGGCGATAGGCTGTACCATCTGGGTTTTCTTTTGTCGGGGGGAATTCGAAAATGGCAACCTCAATGATGAGCGCTGTTGACTCTACTGGTTCCTTGAAGCGGTATATTTCTTTTGCTCGCGTTCTTCGCGGCTTAACCATATGATGGTATGTATACCATCATATAGAAGGGAAAGGGAATCCTTCACGTGTGGATGAGGCCGGATGCAACGCACCCTAAGGCAAACGTCCACTTCCCGCCCCGACCGATGATATTCCCGTCACCTACCACAGCTCCCGAACACCCAGAGCGAATCCGGGCAGGACGGCTTCGCCATCGAGTAAAGCCGGATCATCACAAATCTCAACGGCCTGCTTTGGGCGGTAGATGTGGACCCGCTTTTCGAGCGGATCAATCAGCCAGCCGAGCTGGGCTCCGGTGGCAAGGTATTCCTGCATTTTTTCTTGCAAGGTAGCGAGACGATCCTGTTGCGAGCGAAGCTCGACCACAAAGTCGGGACACAGCGGGGCAAAGCCGTTCTGCTGTGCCTCGGTCAAGGACTCCCAGCGGGCGCGTCTCAGCCATGAGACATCCGGTGAACGTTTTGCGCCATTCGGCAGCCTGAATCCGGTTGAAGAATCGAAGACCAGACCGGTCCCATCCGTTTCAGCCCAAGCGACGAGATAGTAAGTCAGCTTACTATTCCGCCATCCCGTCTTTGCTCCTGTTGGAGGCATAATCACCAACTCGTGCTGTGCGGTCAGTTCAAGGCGCAACTCCGGATTCTCTTGGCATAGAAGCACGAACTGTTCATCCGTCAATTGTACCGCCTGCACATTGATTTTCACCGGAATGGAATATTCCGCCCAACCCGGCCAGGCTGGTTTGCTTACTTGAGACATCTTTGTTCTCCGTTGTTTTTCAGCCTAGAGCGCCACCCGTAGTTTTTCAACGCCTGTCGAGATTCCGCGAGGTATCCATTGAGAATACCGGCTCACTCTTTTACAGTCAGACGGAATACTGATCTGAGTTATGACAAAGGAGCGTCCCATGTGGCCGGATAATAAACGCTGTGCGGTTGGCCTGAGTTTTGACTTTGATGCGGAAACGCTGTGGACCCGCACCATGCGGCAGCCCTTCCCAGGTCAGCTCTCGCGCGGCGAGTACGGGGCGCGGGTCGGGGTGCCGCGCATTCTCAGGCTGCTCAAAAAATACGGCCTCAAGGCAACGTTCTTTGTGCCGGGCTGGTCGGCGGATACCCACCCCCAGTTGGTTGAACAGATGTACGCCGATGGGCATGAGATCGGGCATCACGGCTATGAGCATGAGTTTGTCGCCAACAAGGGCCGCGAGGCCGAACTAGAGGTGTTGTTGAAGGGGACAGAGAGCCTCAAGCGTATTACCGGTCAAGCGCCACAGGGCTACCGCTCTCCAGCCGGCAATACCGGCCCGCATACCTTTGACTTATTGCTCGACCACGATTTTCTGTACGACAGCAGCCTGGTTGGCGACGATAACCCCTACTGGCTCACCACCCCGCAGACCAGGCGTCAGCTCTTGGAAGTACCCTTTAGCTGGGAGCTGGACGATGCGCCACACTTTTTTTTCAGCTTCTCCCCCTATTTCGCTGGCATGTCGAGCCAGAACAAGGTGTATGAAATCTGGGAGGCCGAGTTTGACGGCGCCTATGCAGACGGCGGCTTTCTCGGCATCGTCATGCACCCGCAGATTATTGGCCGACGCTCGCGCATGGCCATGCTGGAGCGGCTGATTCAACACATCCTGGAACATGAGGGCGTCTGGTTTGCGACGCATCTGGAAGTCGCTCAAAGGTGGATAGCGGAAACCACATCATGAGCGCCCACCGCGTCCGATTGATTGACCCCCAACAGACCGAGTGTTAGGCTGGTGCCCACGCGTTAAGCCCGAGGAGAAACGTATGAATGGCGTACATGACATGGGTGGTATGACCTGCTACGGCCCGGTCAAACCGGAAGAGAATGAGCCGATCTTTCATGCCGCGTGGGAAAAACGCGTGTTTGCCATGACCATGCTCGGCATGGGCCAACTCGACACGCTCGACGCCTTTCGGCACGCAATCGAACGCATGGACCCGACCCATTATCTCTCCTCAACTTACTACGAGCACTGGCTGGCCGCACTGGAAGCCCTGGCCGTGGAAAAAGGCGTGCTCACCCCAGAGGAATTAGCAACCGGAGTCGCCCAGGAGACCGGCAAACGAACGGAAGGTCCGCTTCCACCGGAGGCGATTCCGGCAGTTGTGCAAGGCGGAGCGCCCTGCAATCGGACAGAAGGCCGCCTGACCCCGCGTTTCTCAGTCGGCGACCAAGTTCAAGCCCGCAATCTGAATCCAACCGGCCACACCCGGCTGCCCCGCTATGTCCGCGGGAAAAACGGCTCGATAGTCCAGGTCCATGGCACTTTTGTGTATCCGGATACCAACGCTCACGGCCAAGGTGAACAGCCACAGCCGCTGTATTCGGTCCGCTTTACCGCCCAGGAACTCTGGGGCCCGGACGCCGCAGCTACAGACGATCTGTATATCGATCTGTGGGAAGATTATCTTGACCCAGCCTAAGGAGAAGAGTCATGAGCGACGATCATACTCACGGCCACAGCGCCCACGATGCGCCGCCGAATCCCTACCTGGAGAAACACACCACCCCCGAACAGACTGCAGCCCTGGAGAAACGGGTCCAGGCCCTGGAGTCCTTACTCGTGGCCAAAGGGCTGGTCTCTTCGGAAACACTCGACAAGCTGGTCGAAACGTATGAGAACGACCTCGGGCCGATCAACGGGGCCACGGTCGTTGCCCGGGCCTGGGTCGATCCCGCGTATAAAGAGCGTTTGCTCAAAGACGCCACCACAGCCATTGCGGAACTCGGCTTCAGCGGCCTCCAGGGCGAGCATATGATGGTGGTTGAGAACACCCCGGACACCCACAACCTGGTCGTGTGCACCCTGTGCTCCTGCTACCCGTGGCCGGTTCTGGGTCTGCCGCCGGCCTGGTTCAAGGATGCCGCCTATCGCTCGCGGTCCGTGGTGGACCCGCGCGGCGTGCTGCGGGACTTTGGTCTGGAACTCGACGAATCCACCGCGGTAAAGGTCTGGGACAGTAGCGCAGAAATCCGCTATATGGTCCTGCCCGAACGGCCCGCTGGAACTGAAGACATGAGTGAAGAAGAACTCACCGCACTGGTCAGCCGCGACTCGATGATCGGTGTCACCAAGGTTCAACCTCCAGCAGCATGAAGTCCACGCCTAATCGCAAGATCTCAAATATGGAAGGGGACGCCGCCCTACCGCGGAAGAGCGGCGAGCTGGTCTTTCACGACGCCTGGGAACGGCGCGCCTTTGCCCTGGCCGTGGCCCTGTGCGAACAGGGGCAGTATCAGTGGGACGATTTTCGGGACCATTTGATTGCCGAAATTGGAGCCGCGGATAAGGTCCACGCCGATAACCCGGACGCACCTTTTCCGGGCTATTATGAACACTGGCTGGCCTCGTTGGAAAAGGTCCTGATCGAAAAGGGACTGTGTACACAAGACCAACTCCGGGCAGGCGGGGGAGAAGGGACTCCTCCCCAGACCCCACCACCGGGCGGGTCGCAACGCCCCGTCCCGCGCGTACCGCGACCGATCTAACCAATCCGGGAATGCGACAGGATAGAGCGGTTTACGATACGTTGTCGCCGTGCCAGTCCGCGCTCGTCGGGAAGGAGACGGGCCGGCCCTCAGCGGTCGGGGAGGGGGGGGCTCCCCGCCTGGGAGAGCGGCCATCTTGGCCGCTTGCGGGCTGGAAACCCGCACTCCTCAAGGAGGAGAGAGACGCGCGACACGGCATCGTAATTTGCGCTAGCCGCCAAGCGCGTCGAGCCCGGCTTGCGAGCAGGCCACGTCTTCATCGACCGTGCCGCCGCCAACGCCGATCCCACCGATGACCTCTCCATCAACGACGATGGGCAGTCCGCCCCCGACCATGGTCGCCCGAGAGAAATGCGACAAGCCAACGACCAGGGACTGGTCGTCTTTGATGGCGCTGTAGAGGTCTTGTGTCCCAATCCCGAACAACGAGGTAAACGCCTTGCGTTGACAGCCTTCCACCCCAAGCAGCGGGGCGCCGTCCATGCGGCCAAACGCCTTGAGGTTGCCGCCATCGTCAACAACCGCCACGTTCTGTTTGCAGCCCAACTCCTCCGCCTTGGCGATGGCTGCGGCCACCATTTTTGCTGCGGATTCATACGAAATCGTGCTCTTGGCGTAGGTCTTTGCCATAGTTGGTCCTCCTCTCCGGCTATCCGTATGCGGCCTGCTGATAAGAGTCAAGCTGCGTTCGCCCCTTTCTCTTGATCCGGCGATACCAGACAGGATAGTGTCCCTGGTGAGGAAGGAGGGGCATGGGTATGTTTCTCATGCGTTTTACCGAGCGAGCCTATGTAGACTACTCGGAAGAAGATGTGCGCCAGAGTTTTCGCAGCGCGGTCCGCCTGACGTTTCCAAACACCCATTTCAATCCCACCCTAGGGGCGGACCTGTATAATACCTATCTCGACGAGTACGAGTACGCCGAAGAGGTGGGCTTCGACGGCCTGATGCTGAACGAGCATCATAATACCCCGACGTGTATGGGGGCGGCCATGAATCTCGAAGCCGCCATCCTGGCCCGTACCACCAAGCGGGCAAAAATCGTCCTGCTGGGTAATCCGCTCCCGATTTTCGATAACCCGCTGCGTCTGGCCGAAGAGCTGGCGGAGATCGATATGATCTCGCGGGGCCGACTCGTGTCGGGCTTTGTACGGGGAACGGGCATCGAGAGCTGGGCAACCAACACCAACCCGGTGTATAACCGCGAGCGCTTTGAAGAGGCGCATGACCTGATTATCAAAACCTGGACAACTCCAGGACCGTGGCGCTGGGAGGGCAAGCATTACCAGTTTCGGGTCGTCAACCCATTTGAGCGACCGCTCCAACAGCCGCATCCGCCCGTTTGGATTCCCGGTATCGGCAGTCCGGAGACGCTGATCTGGTGTGCCCGGCACCACTATCCCTACATCTATCTGGAAACCGACCCCCAGGTGACCCTGGACCTGACCGCGATTTATACCGAGGCCGCCAAGCAGGTCGGCTATGAGCCGGGCCCGCAAAACTTTGGCTATCTCGTCCGCGTTCATGTCCAGGACACGGACGAAAAAGCGTACGAGGTCGGCAAGGGCTTTCTGATTGGGAATGCCGGGGTTGGTCGCGTGCCGCTGCCGGGAGACTTCATGGCTCCGCCGGGCTATAACTCGCGCGAAGGGGCCAAGCGTATTGTCGACCAGTATCGGCGCTATTCGCTCCGGCCTGACCCCCTCTACGGCGGCGTTGATGCCGCGGGTTGGGAGAAGGTTGTGGAAAGCAACCGGGTTATTGTCGGCAACCCGGACACGGTGGTCAGGAAATTACGCGAAGTCCTCAGCGTTGTCCGCCCCGGCATTCTCGGCGTCTGGACGAATGACGGCACCATCGGGCATGAAGACACGATGCGCTGTCTAGCCCTCATGGAGCATGACGTGCTCCCGGCAGTCCGGGAAATGGGAAAAGAGCTGGGGCTGCCCGGACCCTTTGAACAGGCTCCATAGACAACCCCCCTGGAACAGAGACAACGACCATGCCGGAACATGCGGAACACACTATCGAAGTTGGCGGCGCCCGGATTCATTATCTGAAAGGCGGCCAGGGCAAGCCGCTGGTCATGCTGCACGGCGCGGAAGGCGGCCTCGGCTGGCGGCAGTATCACGAACAGTTAGCCGAATCCTTTACCGTCTATGCGCCAACCTGTCCGGGTTTTGGCCAGTCCGAGCGTCCCCCCTGGCTCGAATCCTTCACGGACCTGGCCCGTTTCAGTTTATGGCTGCTGGATGCCCTGGACCTGCCTCAGGTGACTCTGGCCGGTCACTTTATCGGCGGCTGGCTGGCAGCAGAAATGGCGGTCATGTCGCCCAGGACATTCGATCATCTTATTCTGATTGACGCGGCCGGTATCCAACCGCAGGACGGCGAAATTGCCGATGTCTTTCTGCACGGACAAGAAGGCACCAGACAACTGGCATATTTCGATCCGCAGCAGGTTGCCGAGTATGCCGAACTGTTTCAGGGCAAACCGTCCAAGGAAGAGCGCGACATCCAAACGCGCAACCAGGAAACCCTGGTCCGCTACTGTTGGAAGCCGTATATGTTCAGCCCCAGCCTGCCAGGACTGTTAGGCCGGGTGCATCTGCCAACGCTGATTATCTGGGGGCAGGACGATCGGATCGTACCGCTGGAGTGCGGCAGCTTGTATCAGCACGCGTTGCCCAACGCTCGCCTGGAGATTATTCCGCAGTGCGGCAACTGTCCGCCACTGGAAAAGCCGACCGAATGTGTCCAACTCATACGCAATTTTCTGACATAAGGTGTACTCGGCTGAAAGGAGAACAGCATGCCACTCCATCCCCAGGTCGCAAAAGCCCTCGAACAAATGGCCGCCGCCGGCCCACCCTTACACCATCTCTCACCCCAGGAGGCGCGGGCCGCTATGGAAGCCGCGCGGGGTGCGACGGATGACCCTGAGCCGGTCGGTACGGTCGAAGACCGACTGATACCCGGCGTGGCCGGCAAACAGCCCATCCGTGTTTACACTCCCGCCGGAGACGGCCCGTTTCCCCTGTTGGTCTATTTTCACGGTGGTGGCTGGGTGGTTGGCAGTCTGAACACGGTGGATACGTCCTGCCGTGCCTTGACCAATCTTGCCAACTGTGTGGTGGTCTCCGCAGACTACCGGCTCGCGCCGGAAGACAAATTTCCGGCGGCAGTCAATGACTGCTACGCCGCCACGCGGTGGGTCGCGTTCAACGCGGCGGCCCTGAACGGAGACGCCGCTCGGCTGGCAGTGGGCGGCGAGAGTGCGGGTGCCAACCTGGCGGCCGCGGTGACCTTAAAGGCACAAGAGAGTGGCCTGCCAGCTCTCACCTATCAATTCCTCATGTACCCGGTCACGGCGCACGCGGTTGATCTACCATCGCATACGGACAATGCGGAAGGCTATTTTCTGACAACCGAGATGATGGCCTGGTTCTGGAATCACTACCTCGCCAGCGAGGCGGATGGACAAAATCCGCTGGCCTCCCCCCTGAATGCCTTGACCGATCAGTGCAGTTCCTTGCCGCCGGCCTTTATTGCCACCGCGGAATACGACCCCCTGCGAGACGAGGGGGCCGCGTACGCAGCCAAGCTACGCGAGGCGGGCGTAACTGTTGAATACATCTGCTTCGAGGGGCTTATCCACGGTTTCATGGGCATGGCCAAAGTCATCGAGCCAGCGGGACAGGCATTGGAAACGGCCGCCGCTGCGCTGAAAACCGCCCTGCATGGATAGGCAGTACGGCCCCCTCACCCTACCCCTCTCGGGAATCAGACGGCGTCCGGCACATGTCTGACCAACTCCACTGTAAGCCGAATATCCGGCTTCAGCAGCCCGCTCACATAGCAGCCGCGCTTGGCCCGTTCGAGGAGGGTCTGCAAGTCCTGCTCCGAAGCCGCACTCCACACTGCCAGGGTTAAGGCGATCTCTTTCACCTGACCCTTTGGCGGTGCTTTGGCGTGTCCGGCTATCCGTTCAATGGTAATCTTGCGGCGTCGGGCGGCTGCTTTGAAGGCAATCGTCATGCAGGAGAGCAGGGCGCCAAGAAAGGCCGTGACCGGGTCCGGGCCGGTATCCTCTCCGCCGTCGCTCGCCGGCTCATCCAGGCTCCAGACATGACCGTGGCTCCGCACCTGAACGGCATAGCGACCGCCAGCCGACACCGAACGAACTTCTCGTTTGCCCAGGGCTTCTTGGGGGCTGGGGGTTGGGGATTGGGGGTTGGGGATTTCCAAGAGGGACTTTGAGTCAAGGTCCTCCAACGCCTCTTTGAGACCCTGACTCAACCGGGAGGCCGCCACTCCGTCCGCTACCCGATGGTCATAGGCAATGCTGAGCGTCAGCATCGGTCGGGCGACAATCTGCCCGTTATGCACGACCGGCCGCTCTTCAACTGCGCCCACAAAAACGAGGATGGGTTCACCCAGATTGATAACCGGCGTTCCAGCCCGGATGCCAAACATGCCGAGGTTGGAGACGGTCAGACTGGCCGGCCCCCTATCCGCCGGTTGCAACTGCCCCGCGCGAGCAGCTTCAACCAGCCGCTGCCTTTCCCGCACGAGCTGGGTGATGGACAGGTCATGCGCTCCACGGATGACCGGGACCAGCAGGCCGCGCGGTGAGTCAACGGCAAAGCCGATATCCACGCCGTCATAGAGAATAAGCTCTTCGTTTTCGACCGTGCCGTTGAGGTCGGGCAGTCCGGCCAGCACGCGCGCCGCGGCGGATAAAATCAGATCGTTGAGCGTCAACTCGGAAATGTCCGTTCTGAGTCGCTCCCGGATCGCTTGCAGCCCGCTGGCATCGACATCGACCATCTGGACAATATGCGGAATGGTCTGCCAGGCTGCCTGGACCCGGCGAGCGGCGGCCTTCCGAATGCCGGTCAGAGGGTGGCGTTCGCGCTCGGTCCGCCGGGACGCAATATGAGCGGCGGCCGCTGGCGGCTGATCGGCAACCGCGTTCTCCGCAGCCCGCTCCACATCAGCCGCGGAAAGTACACTATCCGCAGATGACGGCGTCAGGGTCGAAAGATCGATACCGTGTTCAGCAGCCAGTCGCTTGGCTTTCGGCGAGGCGAGGATTCGCCCTGGACGGGACGCTTTTTGCGGTTGAACGACTGGTTCGGCGGCTGGTGGAGCGGAGGCGGTGCCCGCCTGGACCGGAGCGTCGCCAATTTCGGCAATAACGGTATGAATCGGAACCTCTTCGCCTTCTGGGACCACAACGTGGAGCGTTCCACTTGCTGTTGCCTCCAGATCGTACGTGGCCTTGTCCGTCTCTACCGTAACGAGCAAGTCGCCGGCAGCGACGCGCTCGCCGTCTTTACGGTGCCACTGCATAACCACACCCTCGGTCATGGCCTGGCCGAGTTTGGGCATTAAGACTTTGGTATTTTGCACGCGCGCCTCAGTCCACGAGATCTTTTACCGCCCGGTAAATATCGTCCACCGAAGGAACGATGGCATCGACCAGATGCTGGCTGGTCGGAATCGGCACATCGGGAATGGCCAGGCGCTTGAACGGTTTGTCCAGATAAGGCAGGGCCTCTTCCACGAGCAGGGCCCCGATCTCCGCCCCAACCCCGAGCGTGCGATAGGCCTCTTCAACCACAATACAGGCCCCGGTCTTTTTGACCGACTCGATAATGGTTTCGCGGTCAAACGGATTCAGGGTGCGCGGATCGACGATCTCGACCTCGATACCCTCCTGGCTCAGCCGCTCCGCCGCCGCGAGCGCACGGCGCAACATGCCCTGCCAGGCCACAAGCGTCACGGCTTCGCCCTCGCGTCGGACGACCGCTTTGCCAAAAGGTGTCAGGACCTCTCCGTCCGGCACCTCACCCCGCATTTGATACAGCAGTTTATGCTCAAAATAGATGACCGGGTTATCCAGTCGAATCGCCTGCTTGAGCAGACCCTTGGCGTCTTCCGGCGTTGAGGGCACGGCGCACAACAGGCCGGGAGCATGCATGATAAAGGCTTCGGGGCAGGCCGAATGCTCTGGCCCAAAGCCCGAGCCGCCCGAGGGGGCGCGCACCACCAGCGGAATTGTATGCGCCCCGCCGTGCATATAGCGCCACATGCCGGCCTTAAAAAAAATTTCATCACCCGCGGTGATAACGAAATCGGCAAACTGGAGTTCCACCACCGGCCGCAGGCCCATCGAGGCCGCACCCACACCGGCCCCGACCATCACGCTCTCGGAGATAGGCGTATCGAACACACGGTCCGGGCCAAACTTTTCAAGCAGCCCGTCGGTGACTTTGAAAATGCCGCCCCAGACCGCAACATCCTGGCCGTACAGAATCACGTTTTCGTCGCGCTGCATTTCTTCGGCGAGCGCATCGTTAATCGCCTGACTATAGGTCCGTGTGGGCATAAACACTCCTGGGTAGGGATTGGGTTTTGGGGGCTGGGGATTGGGGGTTGGAGCCTTTGAGCAGGGTGGTTCGTAATGCTGAGAGTTGTCTGGCTAATATGTCAGACTGGTCAAGGAGACGGGCGTAGCCTTCAGAGGAGCAGTACTGGAGACGTTTGGCGATCTCCAGTTGTGTTTGCAGTTCAGCCAAAGATGCCCGAGCGACCGAGAGATGACGGAGGTATTCTTTCCGCGAATCACGCGTATGACCTTCCGCAATGTTTGAGGGAACCGAAACGGCGGCCCGCTGCATTTGGCTCGCCAAGCCATACATCTCATGTTTAGGGAACTCCCGTGTCAACCGATAGACTTGTTCCACTAGGTCCATTCCTCCCTGCCACACCCGGAGATCACGAAAACCACTGATCTTTGCAGTCTTCTCCATATCTCCCTCCCTAACCCCCAACCCCTAATCCCCAGCCCCTCCTCTACGCATATACATCTTGCAGGGCGACTTCCGGCGCGAGTAGCGGGGCCGCGCGCATGGCTGCCACGGCCGCTTCGACCTGTTGGTCTGCGTCGGCCTGTATGTCATCCACGTCCGTCTGCGTCAGGATTCCCCGGTCGCACAGGGTCTGTTGCAGCTTCGGTAGGGGATCTTTTTCCGCCACCGTGTCGATGTCCGCCCGGTATTCCTGCTGGTCAGCCACATAATGCCCTTGCAGCCGTGTCACCTTGGCTTCAATCAGCGTCGGGCCGTGGCCGGCCCGCGCTCGCGCCACGGCCTGTTCCATGACTTCGTACACCGCCACCGGATCGTTCCCGTCAACCACCACGCCGGGAACGTTATAGCCTGCGGCCCGGTCGGCGATATTCTCGACCGCGGTCGAACGGCTGGTCGGCATGGAAATCGCGAAGCCGTTATTCTCACAAAAATAGATGCAGGGCAGTTTCTGCACCGCGGCCCAGTTGAGCGCCTCGTGGAACGGGCCCCGGTTCGCCGTCCCGTCTCCAAAGAAGTAAGTCACGACGGTGTCCGGCTGCTTGCGCTTGAGCGCCATGCCCACGCCAACCGAGACAACGAAGCTGCCACCCAAAGTCCCGCTCTCACCCAGAATGCCCTTTGGCACGTCCACGACGTGCATCACCCCGCCCTTGCCCCGGCTGGTCGCGCCCTCCTTGCCGGCCATATCGGCCAGCATATCGGCCAGGCTCACTCCCCGGGCGATCATATACGCCACGCCGCGATGGCCGTACAGGATATAGTCGTCGGGCCGCAGAGCCTCGATGGCAGCGATCTGCGCTACCTCCTGACCGGCACCAACGTGCAACGCCGGCGGGAGTTCGCCGGCCATGGCCAGCTCGACGATTTTGGCCTCAAAGCGCCGTGCCAACTCCGAGGTCTTATACACTCTGACGAGTTGTTCCTGGTCCATAGGCTCCCCTTTTTTCATGGTCAGCCTAGGCTAACCCAATATGCTGGATGATCCCGCCATCAATGGCAAACGCCTCACCGGTGACAAAGCGTGACTGCTCGCTCGCCAGAAAGAGCGCCACATCGGCCACATCTTCCGGCGTGCCGTTGCGCTGGAGCGGGGTGTTGCGGGCCAGGAGATCGCTGATGCCCTTCTGGCTGATTAAGGTCTCGTGAATCATTTCGGTGTCGATCACGCCGGGACAGAGCGTGTTGGCGCGGATGCCTTTGGGGCCATAGGTCACCGCAATCGCCCGGGTCAGGGCCAGAATCGCGCCTTTGCTGGCTGTGTAGGCATGGGCGTCCTGAGCCCCACGCAGAGCGGCAATAGAGGCGGTGTTGATAATGACCCCGCCGCCGCGTTCGATCAGCTGAGGAATCCCATATTTGCAGAACAGGAAGATTCCGCCGACATTGATGTCCATAATGCGCCGCCAGTCATCCTCGGTACAATTGACGATATCGCTCATGGCAATGCCGAAGCGTTGCGTCGCCGAGTAGCCGATCCCGGCGTTGTTATACAGGATGTCAAACCCGCCAAAGGCGTCCTGGGCGGTTTGCAGAACGGCGTGCACGTCCGCGGCCCGGGATACATCACCGACCGCCCCGACGGCCTCGCCCCCGGCATTTTGAACCGCGGCAACCGCGGCCTCGACAGACTCCGCATCCAGGTCGTTGATTACGATCTTCGCCCCTTCTGAGGCAAAGCGCCTGGCAGCCACCAGCCCCTGTCCCCGTCCGGAGCCGGTAATCAGGGCGACTTTGTTTTCCAGTTGTCCCATAGCAGCCTTCCTTCCATAATGCCCGCTTTGTTTACTCGAAAACATCTCAGAGATAAAGAGGAGAAATGCCCGACCCTCATCAACTCTCAAACTTCATTTGGCAGATTGCGGATTTGCTACGAGGCCCGTACCGCCCGCCGCAATATGAACGGGTGATGTTGCCGCTGACGGTGTTGCGACTGAGAGGACTCTCACACTTCTATATGAGCGCCATGCCGCTCTGATTTCAGCCGTAGTCCCCGGCCAAACTCACATAGGGATAGAGTCATGTGGCTTGAATATCTCAAGCGAACAAACCCTCACATCTTTGAAGGAAGTTATTGAGGCGGCGTGGGAGATGAGAAAGGCACTGCCAGCAAGATACTGGCAGTGAAGCGGTGGGTTAGCGAGTTTTATTATAGAGACGACGAGTTGGGGAATTGCCCAACGGGGGGCTCAGAGTATAATGTGGCCGCGTATCGACACCAAGTTTCTCCAGCTTTTTCTCAAGCTCCTGGTATCTTTGGACGACGCTCTTGTCGATCCGCGGGTTACGCTTCAACATTTCTCGCGGGTCGAATTGAACCTTTTTCTCTTGGGTTGCCATTTTAGAAACGCTCCTTTGTATGTACGAACATGAAGAGTTGTTCACGATTCATATAATCGCGCAAAAGCTCAAAGTACTCTTGAATCTCCTCTCTCAATTTTGGCTTTGTCCCATAATCTTCTATCTTGAGGCCAACTTCCTCCTGAAGGGTCTTCATGTCAATGCCTCTTCCGTGAGAATGCCATCGTTCTGCCTTATTCAGAGCGTCAGCAATTTCCTTCGCACGATCTTTTCTCATTTGGTCGGTTACTGTAAGACCACGGCCCTCCGTTTGCTCCCAGGTCTTAAACTTGTACTGAGAGAGCCATTTAATCAAGAGTTCATTCGACAATTCACGTGCCTGCTCGAATTGGTAGAGTTCCCCCAGGTCAAGTTTACTGACCAGCGCATATTCAACGGTTGAGAGTTCTTCTTCTTTGGACTTTTTTGCGAGACGTTCGAATTGGTTCAGATAAGAAAGCGCCGGCACCAATCCACCCTCTTTCTCAATTTGTGGATCAATGGGTCCTAAACAGGAAAAATAATCCATCATGATACGGTCGGCGCTCAAGGCAAAAATTGTTCCCGCAGACATCGCCCGATCCGGTACAACGACAATGACCTCGCTGTAAGCATTCCGCACGGTGCCAACCATTCGCTCAACCACTTCGACAACCCCGCCGGGCGTATCAAGAATAATAGCGATAGTGTTTTTCTTGTCCTTTAATCCCTCAATGGCACTGCGTACCTCACGGTCAAGTCCTGGTACGATCGGGCTCATAATTGCCATAACGTCGGCAGAAAGCTCGTCGCTAATACGCTTGAGCCAATCATCCAATTGTCTTCTGATATGGTCATCTAACGGCCGCATTCCCTTACATCCTCACCTTCCCTAAATTATTTCTAAATGGGGTGAGTTCAAAATGGGGATTTTCTACATCTAGTGAAACAACTTTTCAAGGATCAGGTTTAAGGATAGTGACATGGTGGCATTCCCCACAGCAAAGCCACATTTGAGAACATCATTGAAGCGCCGCTGCTCGATAACGATCTCTTTCACTGATGGAGTAGAACCTCATCGGCCCTCACGTGACCATAATAGCCTTAATTCTACAGATATACACGCATTCCAACTCGGTACAGGAGAAGGGGGCGCACTACCCCACGCCTACTCATGGCCGCTTTAGGCATGCCCGCCGGGAATTTTCTCCGGGGCATCGACACGGACAGTCACGATATCGGTGTCATGGTATTGCTCGTGGCGGACCGAAGACGCGAGGTGTCGCAACAGCCGGAGCGAAACGTCCCGCTCGATCGGGATTTCACCCACCTGCTCGCCAAGCAGTGCCATCCGGTCCTGGAGGTTGTCCTCGCCGGTCGCGGCAACGAACTCGAGTACCGCCCCAGCCCCCTCCGTGCGCGCCATCAGGAGGAGCCGTCGCGGCTCCTTCTCCTCGTCGGTCTCGTCTTGCCCGAGCAGCGTCAGCAGCGTCTCCTCGCCGACCGCTTCAAGGCGCTCCGCCATCGCCCTGTCCCAACCGCCACGAGACGCGAACGCGACCAGAAACTCCCTGATCTTTGGCAGCGCGGAAAGATCAAAGCGTGTCTCCATCCGACCGCGGCGCGGTTTTGCCATCTCCATGAAGAACGTCATGAGGAGGGCCATGAGACCACCCGCCGTGACCCCATTCCGCAGCAGGCCTCCGGCGAATGCCTGAGCAAACTCAGGAAATATCGCGCCATTCTGAAAGCCGACACCGACCCAGAACGATAGGCCGACGATCAGCCCCTTGCGATAGTCGATGCCGTCCTGAACGATGACCTTCATGCCGACCACAAAGAGCGTCGCCTGTAAGACGGCGAGATAGGCCGCGACGACCGGCCCCGGTATGGCCAGGACCACGGCAAGCGCTTTGGGCAGGAGGGCCACGGCGACGAAGACGACCCCAACGGCAACCCCGACGCGGCGGGCCGCCGCCCCGGTGAGTTCGATCACCGCCACGCCGGTCGATAGCAGTGTGTTCGGCACTGTTCCGGCCAAGCCGGACAGCAGATTACCGATTCCGGCCGCCGCCACCGCGCCCTGTACCGCCCGAAAATCCACCGCTCGGGGCTGTCGCCAGGAAACCCGCTGCACGGCGACGGCATTACTGATCGTCTGGACGCTTTCGATCAGCGCCACGAGTACGAATGCGGGTAGCAGCGCCCAAAAAACTGGCCCGAAATCAAGAGCCAAGCCGGGCCATTCGCCCGCCGGAAGGCCGACCCACGCCGCCGCGGCGATGCCGTCCACGTTGAAGAGACCGAACCATCCCGCTACCAAAGAGCCAGCGGCTACACCGATCACCGGTGCCCAGAGACGCAGCGCGCCTGTTGTCCGCAGCGCGATGCCGGTAATGATCAACACGGTCACGAGGGCGCTCAAAGGGGCGGCCAGAGTCGAGGTGCCCACCGGCACATCCTCCAGCAGACCGAAGACCGTTGGCATCAACGTGGCCGGGATCAGCATGATGACCGTCCCCGAAACGGTCGGGGTCAGGAGCCGTCGAAACAGCGCGAGCCGTGCGGAAAGCGCCAGCGGAACCAGCGACGCAACGCCCACCAGGGTCGCGAGCAACGCCGGGCCGCCCTCTGCCACCGCCGTGATGCTCACCGCGACGACAGCCAGGGAGGTGCCCATCACGGCGACATAGCCCGTACCAATACGGCCAAACCGGAATGCTTGCAGTGCCGTGGTCAGACCACAGATCGAAACCGCGGCGAACAGAGCCCAGGACAGGTAGGCTTCGGTCCCGCCGCCGGCCCGTACTACAACCATGGGGATCACGACTATTCTGGCAATAATGAGAATGGCAAACTGTAAACCGAGACCGAACGCAATCGCCGGCGGCGGTTTCTCGTCGGGCTGGTAGCGTACGCTCGCAAGCTGGCCGGCACCGTCAACACCCATCACGCACTCCTCATGTCCCACCTGGACATCGGATAATACCCTCGCCTCTTGTGTAAGGAGTACAAAGCATGCAGTAACTTTTTCCCTGGCTCAGATTTTATCTCAGTCTCCTCACCGCCCGCTTGAGCACCCGCACTCCCGTCCGTATCTCTTCGACTTTGAGCAGCAGACCGAGCCCCAGGTACACACCCCCGCCGGCGACCAGGATGCCAGCCAAACGGAGGAGACGCTCACCGGTCATGAGCGAACCGGGGGCAGCGGCCAGCGGTTGGCTGAAAAAAAACAGGCAACCGCCCAAAACCACGGCCAACACGACATGGGCTCCAAGACTCCGCAGGAGGGTTCCTTCATCAAGCGGGCCGTGCCGCCGCCGAAAGATGACGTACAGGACACAGGTGTTCAGATAGGACACCAGCGAGGTCACCAGGGCAATACCCCAGTGACCCCACACCTGCATCAGCAGCCAACAGCCGGCCGCGTGCAGCCCAATCGAACCAACCCCAATCCAGGCGGGCGTCCGAGTGTCCTTTGTGGCGTTGAAGAGGCGCACCATGACCTGACTGGTCCCGTAGGCCAGGATACCCACCCCGTAGGCCATCAGGGCCTGGCTGGTCATGGCTACGTCTTCCGGGGTAAATTGACCACGTTCGTACAGCAGGCGGGTGATGGGCCGCGCCAGGGCAATCAGGATCGCCGTTGCCGGCAGGGCAACCGCAAAGAGCAGCGAGAGTCCGGCCTCGGCCTGTTTTTTGAAGGTCGCAAGCTGTCCCTGGTTGTGGGCGCTTGAGAGTTCGGTCAGCAGGACGGTATAGACCGGCACCGCGATCACACTGACCGGTAACAGAAACACCCGAAAGGCATAGGCCAGGGCGGATATACTGCCCTCGGCCAGGGTTGATGCCAGAGCCCGCGCCACAAAGGCGTTAATAGGTACAACCGCGGTGGCAATAAATGCGCCGAGCGCCAGGCCACCCATTTCTCGCAGGGCCGGGTGAGAGAAGGCCAGGGTTGGTCGATAGCGGATACCGTAGCGTCGCAGCGTGGGCAGTTGGATCAGCACCTGGAGGCTGCTACCGGCGACAACCCCGATTGCCAGGCTGGTAATGCCATAGCTGGGCGCGAGGGCCAGGGCGCACAGAATCATGACCAGATTGAAAAACACCCCCGCGTATTCCGGCATGGCGTAGTGGTCGAGGCTGTTGAGCGTGCCTTTCATCACGGCCAGCAGGCAGTGCAGAATCAGCATGGGCAGCATGAACCGAAACAGGAAAACCGCCAAGGCATGGTCATCCCCGGCCAGACCGGGCGCAGCCACAGTCATGAGACCGGAGGCGAAGACATAACACCCGCCGGCCAGCAGCACGGCCAACAGAAGGGCCCCATTCAGAGCGAGGCTGAAAATCGTACTCAACTCATCTTTCTTGTCCCGATAGCGGGTGATGACCGGCACGAAAAAATTGCTCAGGACTCCACTGAAGAAAAGGGTCTGCATCATTTCCGGGACGTTATACGCCACCAGAAAGGCATCCGTCAGGCGAGACGCTCCAAACAGGGCGGCCTGAACGGCTTCCCGGATAAAACCCAGCGGCCGGCTCAGCAGGGTGGCAATAATAATGGGGCTGCCCTTCCGAGCGATCCGGGACCGCAAAGAGTCCGGCGTCCGTTGGGCAGGGTCTACAGGCGTGTCGGTTGGGGGCACCCCGTGACTATAGCAGGGACGTAGCACAGCGTCAGGAAGACACCATCAAAACAGCCACGCATCGGGCGGGCCTGCTTATGGGACGTGTGATGCATGTTGTGTTCTCAGCCGCCTGGGAGGCCCCCACCCCGGCCTTCGGCGTCAGCGGCGGGGTGAGCCGCGGGTTCAGCCGGCCACGACCGGGTTTTCCAACACCCCAATCCCCTCCACTTCAATCCGGACCGTATCGCCGGCCTTGAGAAAGCGCGGCGGCTCGCGATAGGCCCCGACACCTGAGGGGGTTCCGGTGGTAATCACATCACCCGGTTCCAGCGGAAAGATATGCGACAGGTACTCGATCACATAGGGGATGCGAAAAATCAGATGTTTCGTATTGGAGTGCTGCATTTCCTGTCCGCTCACCACGGTCCGAATATCCAACGCGTGGGGGTCGGGAACTTCGTCTCGGGTGACAATGGCCGGCCCCAGCGGGGCAAACGTCTCAAACGACTTGCCAGGCGTATGGCCGCTCCGGCGCTGATAGTCGCGCGCGCTCACATCGTTACAGATCGTGTAACCGGCAACATAATCGAGGGCGTCCTGGGCGGAAACCGTTCTGGCCAAGCTGCCGATGACAACCGCCAACTCGCCCTCAAAATCGACCATCTGGCTCACAGGCGGGAGGTGAATCGCCTCTCCCATACCGATGGTTGCTGGCACGGTCTTGGCAAAAATCAGCGGATAGTCCGGTTTCTTCCTGCCGCCTTCCGCGGCGTGGTCGGCATAGTTCAGTCCGATCCCGAGAAGTTTTCCCGGTTTCGCAATGGGGGCCTCGAGCTGGATATCGGCCAGTGGAATCGGGCTGCCAGCACCACTGGCTTCCTGCGCCTGAGCCAGCATGGCCGCGCCGCCTTGGAGCAGACGCAGCATGTCACCGGGAAGCGCTCCGTGGGAGGCGCTCGGGAGATCGACAACACCGGCGGCGGTTAATACGCCCGTGCTGCGTTGATTGTTGTGTTCATAGGTGACGAGCTGCATGATCGCTCCTCCTTGAGGCTGCCTTCAGGCCTCTGGGGCTTCGCTTCCCATGTCCTTGAGTTTGCCGCGTTCGACCTTGCCCATGGAGTTACGCGGAATTTCGGCCAGAAAGCGGTACAGGCGTGGTCGCTTATACGGTGCAAGGTCCTGTTCGGCTCGTTTACGCAGCCGGTCTTCAAGGGTGGTCGCGTCCTGGTCAGCCTGGGGAACGATGAAGGCTACGACTTTTTCGCCTAAATCCACATCCGGCATACCGGCAACCGCACACTCGCGCACACCGGCCTGGGTCTCCAATACGGCCTCGACCTCACCCGGAGTGACATTGGTGCCACCCACAATGATGAGTTCCTTCATCCGACCGTTGATGGACAGGTAATGGTCTGCGGACAGCACACCCAAATCGCCGGTGCGAAACCAGTCGCCGCAGAAGGCCGCCGCGGTCGCCTCCGGGTTGTTCCAATAACCGCTAAAGACATTCGGCCCGCGCACCCAGATTTCTCCGCTCTCCCCAGGCGAGAGCGGCTGCCTGGTGTGCGGGTCGAAAACCCCAACTTCAACCCCCGGCAGGGCCGGACCAACCGTGCCGGGGCGGCGCTCACCATCCAGGGGATTGGACGTATTGATCGCCGTCTCGGTCAGACCATAACGCTCGACAATGCGAAAACCCGACAGCTCTTCAAAACGCCGGAAGGTCTCCGGCGAGAGCGGCGCGGAACCGGAGATGAACACCCGCATTGAGGCATAGGACACGTCTCCGGCCAGTTCGGGCAGGCGTTCCACCATACGGTGATACATGGTCGGGACACCCATAAACACGCTGATGCGCTGTCGCGCCAACGCGGTCAGAACGACCACAGGGTCGAAGCGGTCCAGCAGCACGGTCGCGTTGCCGACGTACAGCGTTCCATACAGGCCGAGACCCAGGCCGTGCAGATGATGCGGCGGCAGGGCGTGCAACAGACGGTCCTCGGCGCGCATGTGCCAGGTATCGACCAGTAGAGCTTGCAGGTTAGAAGCAATGTTGTGATGAGTCAGTCCGACGCCTTTGGGTTGCCCGGTCGTTCCACTGGTGAACAGCAGCAGGGCAACCGCATCATCCGGGCCGATATAGGGTTCAGCGTCGGACTGGTAACCGGCCAGCACGCTGGCTAACGCGACGGTATGCGGCGGCATATCGTCCGTCTCTTCATCCTGGGTGGCAACCCACCACGGTCCGTTGACCGCGGCAACAATCTCCGGCGAGCGGCTGACCGTTGCCGCGGTCGTGATCGCCAGTTTGACCTCGGCCTGTTTCAGGACGGCTTCCGTCTCGACCGCGGAGAGCGCGGGGTTGAGCGGCACCACCCCGGCCCCAACGCCAAGAATAGCCAGGTGCGCGGTGACCAGACCGGTGGCCTTACCCAGCGACAGGGCCACCCGGTCACCCGGCCGGATACCGGCGTCACGCAGAGCGGCCATCCACAGCGAGGCCTCCGTGAGCAAGGCGCCGCGGGTCTGCCGCCAGATGACTTCTCCCGACGGCGCGAGATGTTCAAACAGCACGCGGTCCGCATCGTGAGCAAGCTGATTCCAGAAGTGTTGCACCAAATTCATGAGTGCCCCGTGTACCACATCGGCTCGGATAGAGACAAGCGAGGTGGGGAACCCGTATTGCCTAACCGTATCCCATGGGATACGAGACATAGACGTTTGAGATCCGCCAGACCGAAGTCTATACCCGATGGTTCAAGAGGCTTCGTGACAGGCAGGCGCGGGCTCACATCAATACCCGCATCCGTCGTCTTTCCCTCGGCAACCCTGGAAATGTGAGACCTGTAGGTGGGGGGATTTCAGAACGCCGTATTGATTACGGTCCCGGCTATCGGGTGTATTTCTTACAACGCGGCCAGTCCCTCGTTGTTCTGCTGACTGGTGGCGACAAGGGCAGCCAGCGCCGGGATATCAGAAGGGCGCGCGCGCTAGCGCGGACCCTATAGGAGGAAGCAACTATGGGACAAACTCAGACCCGGCCGTGGGACGTGACTGAATATCCGGAGACCGCGGAAGACATGGTCGCCTATCTGGAGGCCGCACTTGAGGAAGATGACCCTCGGCTGGTCGCAGTTGCGCTCGGTGACATCGCCCGGGCCAGGGGTATGACACAAGTCGCGCTTGACGCAGGCCTGGGACGGGAAAGCCTGTACAAGTCGCTCTCACCCGACGGCAACCCGAAATTCGCGACCGTACTCAAGGTCGTGCGCGCCCTTGGGCTCCGCCTTCACGCCACCATCGCAAAGGGAGCGACCGGACAATAGTCCATGGATATTCAGTATTACGCAAGAAAGGGCCATATCTTTGCCTGTACTGCAATGGACATAGTATGTATGTTACTGTCCTGACGGTCGGTCTATGCCCGCCTGGAATACCTGCTTATTATTCTCGGACTGTTATCATCAATCGGAAGGAAAAATGTCCAACCCTACGCTGACCCCTAGACGCTTCCGGCTTACCCCGCTCCTCCTTTGCTTCGGCATCAGTCTGGCGTTGAACCTGTGGCCGGCCCTGAGTCAGGCCCAGACCGTTACCCTCTCGGTAGACCCACTGGTAGACCCGCTCTTCGTGCTTTATGGCGACCTCCCCAGGGATGTAACCGTCACCGCCGAACTGAGTACCGAGCGGGACCAAGACACCGAGATTACCCTGAGCCTGAGCGGCACGGCGGTCGAGGGCACCGATTACACCATCAACGACCCCCTGCCGACTATCACCATTGCCACTGGGGCGACCAGCAACACGGCTACGCTGTCTATTGGTGGCCCGCCGGACGGCATGACAGAAAGGGACACCAGGACCATCATCGTCAGTGGCCGTGCCTCCGGCGTGTCCGTCACTCAGCAGGCCACCATCACCCTGGTCAAGGATGGTGAGGCGCAAGACCGGGCCGTGCTGGAAGCCTTGTACCGAGCCACGAACGGGACACGATGGACGACGAACACGAACTGGGATTTCCGCGACCCTGACCCCCTCGACGCCTGGCATGGCGTGACCACCGATATAAACGGGCGGGTGACCGCCCTGCGTCTCGACAACAACAACCTCAGCGGGAACATCCCCCCCGAGGTAGTCCACCTGGACAACCTCACTTATCTCGACCTCAGTAGTAACAACGGCCTCACCGGGCCTATCCCTGACGAGATAGGCGGCCTGGACAACCTCACGGAGCTCAATCTCAGCAACAACGGCCTCACCGGGCCCATCCCCGCCGAGGTGGGTGGCTTGATCAACCTCAAGACTCTGGACCTCAACAACAACAAGCTCACCCGCTCCATCCCCCCTGAGTTAGGCAACCTGACCAACCTCACGGAGATCAATCTCAACAACAACAACCTCACCGGAAACATTCCCGCGTTAGGCGGTCTGATCGGCCTCCAGGTGCTGGACCTCAACAACAACGACCTCACCGGAAACATCCCCGCGTTAGGCGGCCAAGCCACCCTCACCTATCTCGATCTCAATAACAACGACCTCAGCGGGCCCATCACTGTCTTAGGCGGCCTGGTCGGCCTCACCTATCTCGATCTCAGCCATAACCGGCTCACCGGGGACATCCCCGAGGTAGACGACCTGGACACCCTCACCTATCTCAATCTCAGCCATAACCAGCTCACCGAACCCATCCCCGAGATAGGCGACCTGACCAGCCTCACCTATCTCAATCTCAGCCATAACCGGCTCACCGGCCCCATCCCCGAGGTAGGCAGCCTGACCAACCTCACCTATCTCAATCTCAGCCATAACCGGCTCACCGGGAGTATTCCGGCGTCGTTGAGAACCGACTGTGTGTCGGCCGGACTGCTCTACCTCCAGGTGCTGGACCTCAGCAACAATAACCTCAGCGGATTCATCCATCCCAACCTGGGCAGCCTGTGCAACCTCACGGATCTCAATCTCAGCCATAACCGGCTCACCGGGAGTATCCCGGCTTCGCTGAACGCCCGCTATGAGGTACCTGACAACCGCGCTACACCGGAGGATGAGACGCAGTTGAGCCAACTGTTCCACCTCCAGGTGCTGGACCTCGGCAACAACCAGCTCA
This sequence comes from Candidatus Binatia bacterium, assembly GCA_022824615.1. Classification (GTDB taxonomy): domain Bacteria; phylum Desulfobacterota; class Binatia; order Bin18; family Bin18; genus Bin18. The sequence continues at coordinate 27,319 of JAJDZM010000163.1, forward strand.
GCGGCTCCGTCCATCCCAACCTGCTCACCCTGCCCGTCCTCGATGCGCTGACGCTTGACACCGATACGGGCCTGTGTCAGACGGCGGCCCTGGCGGAGTGGTTGAGGCAATTGGGCATCACTCTGCCCCCCTGTGGAACCGGGGCGACCGATGAGGACCGGGCCGTGCTGCTGGCCTTGTACCGGGCCACGAACGGGGCGGGGTGGACGACCAACACGAACTGGAACACGCTCACCGCCATCACCACCTGGCATGGCGTGACCACCAACGACGCCGGGCGGGTGACCGCCCTGCATCTCGACAACAACAACCTCAGCGGGTTCATCCCGGCCGAGTTAAGAGACCTGACCGAGCTCCAGATTCTGGACCTCAGCACCAACAACCTCACCGGGCCTATCCCGGCCGAGTTAGGCGACCTGCCCGGCCTCCGGGTTCTCCATCTCGACGAGAATCGATTCCGCGGCGCATTGCCCGCGGCCTTGGACAGTCTGTCCCTCGATGCGTTGACACTTGACTCCGATACGGGTCTGTGCCGGACGGCGGCCCTGGCGGAGTGGTTGAGGCAATTAGGCGTCACCTTACCTCCCTGTGAGACCGGGGCGACCGATGAAGACCGGGCCGTGCTGCTGGCCTTGTACCGGGCCACGAACGGGGCGGGGTGGACGACGAACACGAACTGGAACACATCCGCTGCCCTCAACACCTGGCATGGCGTGACCACCAACAACGCCGGGCGGGTGACCGCCCTGCATCTCGACAACAACAATCTCAGCGGGTTCATCCCGGCCGCGTTAGGTGGCCTGACCAGCCTCACGCAGTTACATCTCAACAACAATAATCTCAGCGGGCTTATCCCTGCCGCGTTAGGTGGCCTGCCCAGCCTCCGGATTCTGGACCTCAGCAGCAACGACCTCGGCGGGCTTATCCCCCCAGAGTTAGGCGACCTGCGCGACCTCCAGGTGCTTCGTCTCGACGAAAATCGATTGCGCGGCGCGTTGCCCGCTGCCTTGGGCCGCCTGCGAAACCTCGGTGCGTTGACCCTTGACGACGGCGACGATACGGGCCTGTGCCAGCCGGCGGCCCTGGCAGAGTGGTTGAGGCAGTTGGACATTACCCTGCCCCCCTGTGGAACCGGGGCAACCACCCCCGGCACGACGACCCCGCTGTCCCTCACCCCCGCGGTGCCCACCTCCGTCTCTGGCCAACTCGTGTCGGCCGATGAGGTGCACTACTTCCGGCTCGGCATACGCAATATCGGCGGCATTCTGATCGTCGAGACCACCGGCGACATCGATACCTTTGGCAGCCTGACCCATGAGAGGACCCGGGCCGTCATTACAGACGAGGATAGCGGGGCGGACCATAACTTCCGAATCGCCCGGCCTGTCATTCCAGGGACGTATTCCATCGCAGTCAGCGGGGGGGGGCAAACCGGGGAATACACCCTGGTTGTCGAGTACCTCCCCGGAGTGTTTGAGAACCCCCGGCCCGGCTCGTTCCAGAGCGGCATTGGGGTGATTTCGGGTTGGGTGTGCGAGGCCGACCAAGTCGTCATTGAATTCGAGCGGCCGGGGGGCACCGTCTGGCGTGAGCCGGCCAGCTATGGCACCCGCCGCACCGACACAGTAGGCCCAGGCATGTGTGCGTATCCCGATAGCGGCTTTGGGCTGTTGTGGAACTGGAACAAGCTCGGCCCAGGCAAGCAGACCGTCCGGGCGATGGTGGATGGCATCGTATTGGCCGAACACACTCTGATGGTCACCACATTGGGTTTGGGTGAATTCCCGAGGGGGTTGCGGGGCGACTACGAGTTAGCGGATTTCCCCAACATGGGCGACACCACCCGGCTTCTCTGGCAAGAAGCCCTGCAGAATTTTGTTATCGCCCCCGAGCCCGGCGGCGGTGGCGGCGGCGATGACGACGGCCACCAGAACCCCGGACAAGCCATATTAGAGAACCCCCAACCCGGTTCGTTCCAGAGTGGCATTGGGGTGATTTCGGGTTGGGTGTGCGAGGCCGACCAGGTCATCATCCAATTCAAGCGTCCGGAGGACACCGACTGGAGTGAGCCGGAGCCGGCCGGCTATGGCACCAGCCGTACCGACACCAGCGGAAAGTGTGGGGATAGCGCGAACGGTTTCGGGTTGTTGTGGAACTGGAACAAGCTCGGCCCGGGGCAGCATACGATACGCGCCCTGGCCGATGGGTTCGAGTTTGCCCGGAGTACGTTTACGGTGACGACCTTTGGGCAGGAGTTTATGGAGGGGGTAAGTGGCGAAGGCGAGTTAGAGGACTTCCCCGAGGTCGGCACGATGGTGACAGTCGAGTGGCAGGAGGCATTGCAGAATTTTACCATCACAGGGGTGGAGTAAGCGGCGGCTGGAGGTCCACTCCCGCCTGGGGATGAATCCGGGAAAGGGACGGAGTATGCTGTCTGAAAACGATTGTTCTGGGAGAAAATTCTTTATGCTCCTTCTGCTGCGTCTCTGCTGTGGTCTCGTTCTCCTGACCCCAACTCTGGCTTACCCCGCAGTGCTGGAAATTCCCAGCAATGGCTCCTACCTGTCGGGTATTGGGGTCATTTCGGGCTGGAAGTGCCAGGCCAACGGACCGCTCACCATCCGCTTCGACGGGGGGGACCCGATTCCCCTGGCATACCTCAATGAGCGAGCCGATACTGCCGGGATATGCGGGGATATGAATAATGGCTTTGTGGCCATCTGGAACTGGGCGGAACTCGGCAGGGGCCGTCACACCGCGGTCGTCTACGATAATGACGTGGAGTTTGCCCGAAGTACGTTTACGGTGGAAACGTTCGGGTTAGAGAGAAAGTTCGTGCGCAATGCGAGCGCCTTTTTCTGCGCCGATAATTTTCCCGAACGAGGAGAAACCTCCCTCTTCGTCTGGCACGATGCGACGCAACACATGGAACTCCGAGAAGGCCCGGTCGCGGGGCAGTATGTTTACGATGGCTTGGAGGGGAGAGCGTCCAGCGTAGACAACTGGGGGAACTGGTGGGCACGGACAAACGAGGGCAACATCACCCACTCGACCACCATACGGGAAGTGGCCGACGATGTCTGGCATTTTACCCTCTACTATGAGGATAGTGGGGGGACGAAACATAATGAGTATTATGATGCGCTCGTCGCGGCAGACTTTGACAAATGGAGAATGAATCTCGGAGAGGTACAACTGGAATGGGATCTTGTGTCCGCCTCCAAGAGGACTCTTGAGCCTGAGCCCGGAGCGTCGTCGCGCGAGGTCTTGTCTGTCAACGTCAGACCGGGGGCGCTCGTGCAGAGGTTAGACGGCTCGCCCGCCTGGCCGTCTGACCTGACCCCGACTATGCGTGCGTTACATCACCGCATGGCTGTGGTCCGGGTGTTCAATCCGTGTGATCCTGAACAATAAGAAAAGCCTCTTCCCGGGAGCGGGTGGACCGACACCGGCTACAAGCGCTTGAACCCACAGCCGGAGCGGATTATGCTTGATGGGTCAGAGGACAGTCGATGACCCAGACGTTGATTAACACCCTCCGCTTTGCCGACCGTCTCAAGGAAGCCGGTTTTGCCGGGGCGCAGGCCGCAGCCTTCGCCCGAGTGCTCGGTGACGAGTTGACCGAGCAAATTCCGTCCAGGGCGGATTTCATGGCCCTGCAGGCCGACTTCAAGACCCTGGAGACCAAATTTGACGGTCTGCGATTGCCCCTCAACATCGTACTGGTGTTGGTCGGGCTACTCGTGGCGCTCGGGCTGGTCAAGCCGGTCTCAAAGCTGCTTGGCTCCTGATAGAAAACCGGGCATGCCACAGCCACACACTGACACGCCGACCCTGTCCACCCTCCAGGCCCGCATCGATTATGCCGAGCGGGTGAAAACCGTCACCAATCGTATCCATGCCGCCTCGAATCTGGACGAACTGCTGGTCTCGCTCAGCCGCGACATCCTGAGCCTGTTTGAGGCCGAACATCTCACCCTGTATGCCGTGGACCGGGCCAAAGACGCACTCTACTCTCGCTTTCTCGATATCGATCAGATTCACGAAATCCGCGTGCCGATTGGGAACCGCAGCATTGCCGGCTATGTGGCACACAACAAACAGGCGGTGAATATTGCCGACGCCTATGATGCGGCCGAGTTACGCCGCCTGAGCCCCCATCTTTCTTTTGATCGCTCGTGGGACAAGAAAACGGGTGTTCGCACCAGGCAACTCTTGACCGTCCCCGTCTGCGACACGACCGATACCCTGACCGGCGTGATGCAGCTCATCAACAAAAAAGGGGCAGCCCGGTTCACTGCGGCGGACCAGGAAAAGGTGCGGGAAATCGCGGCAACCCTCGGCATTGCGCTGCATAATCAATACCAACTCGCCGCCCGACACACCAAATTCGAGGCCCTGCTGGCGGCCCACCACCTCACCCCGCAGCAACTGGACGAGGCCAGCGCCGCGGCTCGCGACACAGGAGCGTCCGTTGAGTCGCTTCTGATCGAACGGTTTGGGGTCCCCAAACGCGCGCTCGGCCAGGCCCTGAGCGCCTTCTATCAGTGTCCGTTTCTGGAGGCCGACCGTGATCTCGATATTGCCCCCGACCTCCTGCGAGGCATCAATCCGAGCTATCTCCAGGCCAACTACTGGCTGCCGCTCCGGGCCACGGATGACGCGGTAGAGGTCCTGACCGACGACCCGCAGGATTTCCAGAAACAGCAGGACATTCGACGGCTCTTCCCCGGCAAAAAGATCGCCTACGTTGTCGGACTGCGGGAGGACATTGGCAAGCTGGTCGAACTGATCAGTACCAGTCTGGCTTCCGACGCCTCCCGCACCGCCATCCTGGGCCAGCTTGTGGCCGAAGACCAGAACGAGACAGACACCAGCCCGGAAGCCGAAGCGGATGAGAATGACAGTGCCATTGTCCGCCTGGTCAACCAGGTCATTATCGACGCCTATAAGGCCGGGGCGTCGGATATCCATATCGAACCGCAGGGTGAACGCCAGGAGACGCTGATTCGCTTTCGTGAAGACGGGAACTGCTACACCCACCTGCGCCTGCCCTCCCACAACCGGCGGGCCATTACCTCGCGCGTGAAGGTCCTTGCCCAGCTTGACATTGCCGAACGGCGCAAACCCCAGGACGGCAAAATCAGATTTCGTCTGGACAATCGCGATGTCGAGCTGCGTGTCGCCACCATCCCGACCGCGGGAACGGGCAATGAGGACGTTGTCCTGCGCCTGCTGACCGCCCACGAGCCGCTTCCCCTGGACGGGCTCAAGATGTCGGCCGACAATCTCCGGACGTTTACCCGGCTCTTACGCAAACCCTACGGTATGCTGCTGTGCGTGGGCCCGACCGGTTCGGGCAAGACCACGACCCTGCACGCGGCGCTCGATTACTTGAACACCCCGGAAAAAAAGATTTGGACCGCGGAAGACCCGGTGGAAATCTCTCAGGCCGGTTTGCGTCAGGTCCACGTCAATCCCAAGATCGGCTTTGACTTTGCCGCGGCCCTACGCTCTTTTCTGCGCGCCGACCCGGACATCATCATGGTCGGCGAGATTCGGGACCCGGAGACGGCCCGTATCAGCGTACAGGCCTCTCTGACCGGCCACCTGGTATTGAGCACGCTGCATACCAACAGCGCTGCCGAGACCATCACCCGGCTACTCGAAATGCAGCTCGACCCCTTTAATTTTGCAGACGCCCTGCTCGGCGTTTTGGCGCAGCGACTCGCCCGGACGGTGTGCGCCGCCTGTCAGGAGTCCTACCATCCCTCCAAAGAAGAATACGAAACCCTGGCGCACGCCTACGGCGAGGCAGCGTTTGCCCGGCTCAATATCCCCTATGGTGATACCTTTCGGTTGGTCCGAGGAGCCGGCTGCCAGGCGTGTCGGCGGACCGGCTATAAGGGCCGGGTCGCCTTACACGAGTTGCTCGTCGTCACCGATGAGATCAAAAGCCTGATTCTCAGCCGCGTCCCGGCCCCCGAACTCCTCACCACCGCCCGCCGGCAGGGTCTGACCACACTGATGCAGGATGGCGTGCTGAAATGCATTCAGGGTCTGACCGATTACAAACAGGTACAGGCCGTGGCCATGCGCTAGCGCTTTACGAACTCATCTCACGGAGCTAGTCATGGGATCAATTAGAATAGTGTATGACAGGGAAGGAGACATTCTTGACGTGGATTTTCGGCTTACCGGCGAAAAGCCTCAAAAGGGCATTGAATTGCACCCCAATGTCACTCTCTGGACCGATGTCAACCATAGAACTCCCGTGCGTCTCATGTTGCTTTCTTATTCTCAACTACTGGAACGACCCGAGCTCTCGTTCGACACCCTCAAACAGCTCCCTTCTCAATGGCAGACCGAGGTGGTCAAGCTCCTGACACGTGAACCACTCAAATGTCTGCTGACCTGCCTTGATGAGAAGGCACTTCGTTTTCAGGTGATCGAACCAAAAGTAAAAGAACTGGCCACTGAACCCATGAGGCGGAACGCTTTGGAGTCGAATTGACACGGCGCCCCGAATTGCGCAAAGTGGAGCGCTAAAATATAGGTAGAAACGCACTGAGCCACGCAAGGAGGAGCCATGGCCTACGATATCGTCATTAAAAACGGGACCGTCATTGACGGTACCGGCAGTCAACAACGACACGCGGATGTTGCCATCCAGGGCGACCGAGTCGCCGAAATCGGTACGGTGACCGGTGCGGCCAAACGGGTTATCGATGCCGAGGGCAAGCTCGTCACCCCCGGTTTTGTTGATATCCATACCCACCTGGACGCCCAGATCTGGTGGGACCCCGCGGTCTCCTCCTCGTGCTGGCACGGCGTGACCTCGGTTGTCATGGGCAACTGCGGTGTGACGTTTGCCCCGTGCCGTCCGCAAGACCGGGACTATCTGGCTCACTTAATGGAATCGGTGGAGGATATTCCCGCGGCGAGCATTACCGAAGGCATGCCCTGGAAATGGGAAACCTACGGGGAATATCTCAAGGCGCTCGATACGGCTCCCAAAGGGGTCAACGTCGGCGGCATGGTTGGTCACTGCGCGGTTCGCTATTGGGCCATGGGTGAGAAAAGCCTGGAAAACACACCCGCCAACCCCGAGGCCATTGGCAAGATGCGTGATATTGTCGCCGAAGCCATTGCCGGCGGGGCGCTCGGATTTTCCACTTCGCGGACCATTCTCCATCGCACGCCGGAGGGGCAGCCCGTTCCCGGTACGTTTGCCGAGTTTGACGAGTTGATGGGCATTGCCAGCGCGCTGGGCGAGCTGCAACGCGGCGTGGTTGAGGCCGCGCCGGGTATCGACAGCGGCAGCCAGGCAGACCTGCAACGCGAAGTGCGCTGGATGACGGAAGTCAGCCTGGCCACCGGCCGACCCGTGACCTTTGGTCTGGCCCAGAGCCGTCCGCATCCGACGGCGTATGCGTCCATGCTGGACCAGATCAACGCCAGCGCCAGGCGTGGGGCCAAAGTCTTTGCCCAGTCCACCACGCGGGGTATTGGGGTGCTGTTCGGCTTTGTCAATCGGACCCCGTTTGACCGGGCTCCGGCATGGCGAGCCCTGCGCAGCCTGAGCCTCGCCGACAAGGTCGCCAAACTGCGTGACCCAGCCTATCAGGCGCGGATGATACAGGAAGCCAAGGACGATCCGCCGCCGATTGATTTCAGCCAGATTTTTGTCCTGCCCCGAGGAGAGGTGCGCTATGACCTGGGGGCACCGGACAGTCTCCAGGCTCATGCCGACCGTCTTGGAGTGAGTCCGGGCGAAGCTTTTATTGCCCTGTCTCTCGAAAACGACGGCGAGACACTGTTCAACTACCCCTTCCTCAACCCACAGTTCGATGCCGTACAGCACATGCTGGATCATCCGCAGGTCGTCATCGGCCTGGGCGACTCCGGCGCCCATTGCGGCCAGATCATGGATTCCAGCCTGCCGACCTATTTTCTGAAGTATTGGGTCAAGGAACGCGAACACTTCGCGCTCGAACAGGCCATCCATATGCTGACCGCGGAACCGGCCCAACTGTTCGGCATTCGCGACCGGGGCGTGCTGCGCGAAGGCGCTTACGCCGACGTCAACATCATTGATTATGACAACCTGCGTCTGCCGCCGCCAACCTTTGTGTACGATTTCCCCGCCGGAAGCGGGCGCTATATTCAAAAGTCCTCGGGCTATGAGTACACCCTGGTCAACGGCCAGGTGTTTATGGAAGGGCTCGACCGTACCGGCGCGTTTGCCGGGCGGGTGCTGCGCAGCGCGTAAGGCTCTGTCTACAGAGTCTGCCCTGTCTCCAGAGTTTGCAAAAGAGGGGCGGCCAGCAGGTCGCCCCTCTCTTGTTTCGCCGTATGCCCCTCATCACCATCGTTGAAATCAAGGCGCGCTGCACGCAGGCCCAGCGCGTCCGGGACTATCTGCGCTCGCACGGCGCAGACATACGAGGCATCGACCACCAGACGGACACCTATTTTCAGGTCCCGCACGGCCGGCTCAAGCTCCGGGAAGGCAGGATTGAAAACGCCCTGATCTACTACGAGCGCACGAACCAGGAGTCAGCCAAACAATCGAACGTTCTCTTAACCAGGACGCAGCCGGATTCGGCACTCAAAGCCCAACTCACCCAGGCCCTAGGTGTCCTTGTTGTAGTCAAAAAGCAACGAGAGATTGCGTTCATCGACAACGTCAAGTTTCATATCGATAACGTCGAAGGGCTCGGGCATTTTGTCGAAATCGAGGCCATTGATCGCGAAGGCGCTCTCAGCCAGGAACAACTCCTCGCCCAGTGTCAATCATTTCAGAACGCGCTGGGCATTCAGCCGCACGATCTTGTTGCCAAGTCGTATAGCGACCTACTCCTCGCCCAGGCGAAACGGGCATAGATGGGGGGCGGCCCCCCTCAATCGGAATGTCATGGTGTCAAACCCTCAGCAGCCCATTCCGTACTACTCCGCCCCGGCCCGATGCGTTGCCGTCCACTGCTGGGACAAGTGCTGGGCTTCGGCGACCTGGGCCGGGGACATCTCCTTGGCCACCAGGTCGCGAACCTCAAGCAACTTTTTGGAGCCATTTGCGCCAGCGATATTGAACCACATGTAGGCCAGAATATAATCCTGCGGGACGCCTTCGCCCTTGTAGTACATGACGCCGAGACTCGATTGCGCCCTCGCGTGCCCCTGCTCGGCCGCCCGCCGATACCATACCGCCGCCTCCGCATAGTCCTGCGCCACACCCTCACCCCTGTGGTACATGCCGCCGAGATTGGACTGCGCACTCGCATGTCCGGCTTCAGCCGCCCGGCGATACCAGGCCAGCGCCTCCGCATAGTCCTGCACTACGCCCTCACCCGCATTATACATATAGCCAAGATTGAACTGTGCATTCGCGTGTCCGGCTTCAGCCGCCCGACGGTACCACACCGCCGCCTCCGCATGGTCCTGCGCCACGCCCTCATCCCTGTAGTACATGACGCCGAGGTTGAACTGCGCCTCAGCGTCCCCCTGCTCAGCCGCCCGCCGATACCACACCGCCGCCTCCGCGTAGTCCTGCGCCACGCCCTCACCCCTGTAGTACATGACGCCGAGGTTAGACTGTGCCTGAGCGTCTCCCTGCTCGGCGGCCCGCCGATACCAGGTCAGCGCCTCCGTATAGTCCTGCGGGACGCCCCGACCCAGATAAAATACGATACCGAGGCTAGACTGTGCCTGACCGTCCCCTTGCTCGGCCGCCCGCCGATACCACTCCGCCGCCTCCGCATAGTCC
>JAJDZM010000106.1 GCA_022824615.1 Candidatus Binatia bacterium
CCCATACTCCGCCTCCAAGCTATAAATGCTATACTGAAGAAGGAAGGGAAGGTAGCGCAACAAGTAACATTTCACTGAGTTCTGTGAATCTCGATCCAGGTGCTCACATCATGCATCTGGTTAATGACGCAAATCCCGCAGACTTACCATCTGCTGTAGGTCATCGGCGATGGACACTGAACCCCTTTGTCACTAATTTTAGCTATGGACAGGTGGGAAGGTACGGAACACAGAAAGTTCTTGAGTTTGCATCAAAATATGACCAGACTCCACAAATCAATGTGGATTTTGTAGCTTTCCCCTATGAAACTTATCCCTTCAATCTTCTCATAGAAGATCCTCCCTGGAGCTTCAGTGTAATTGTTGACAAGAAAAACCTGTGGAACAATGAAGGGGACTTTTTCCGAAATGCAACGATCACCGTCACGCGCGTTTCTGACAACACCCAGCTGACAATCTCCAATCGCTACACAGATACCTTCGGATACGGACTGCCCAATTTTATGAGTTGGAAGGTGAACGGGTGGGAATACGATACTCTCTATGAAGTGGAAATTAAAAATGTCATACTTAATGATGGCACAACCAGAGACTATTCCTATTCGGTTTTTATTAAAAAAGAGCACATTGGCCTGGATGGTTATAGCAGCGGCCACAACTGGCCGACCTGTTCGCCCTGTGTCGTTGAGTTGGTCGCCACAAAGCCGATACGGGCTGATCCTCTTTGCACATATTCGCCGGCCTTGAGAAGCCAAGCCGTTACATAGTCGAGCGTCCCTCCAGTCTTACCCAAGGCAGCAATGCGATGTACCTGCGCCCGCTGCTCCTGACTCTGGAACTTCGCGCCGACAAACGGCGGATTGCCGAACACATACGAGCAGTCCTCCGGCGGCAGTAGCGCTGCCCAGTCGGTTTCCAGTGCGTCGGCGTGCAGAATGTGGGGCGATTGTGTCAGTGGGATACGCACGAAAGTCTGCCCGAACTCCAGGCTGAGCCGGTTGTTCATGATGTGGTCCATCATCCACAAAGCCGTCTCGGCGATATGGGTCGGAAACTCTCCGATTTCAATGCCGTAGAACTGATCCACGTTGACGACCGACAGGGCTGTCACGTCCAGCTCGCCGGTTTCCGTGTCATCCCGGTAAGCGCGCAGTTCCTTCAAGACTGCAATCTCCAAGGTGCGCAACTCGCGGTAGGCAATGATAAGAAAATTTCCGCAGCCGCAGGCCGGGTCGAGAAAGCGCAGTCTTCCCAAACGCTGCTGAAAGCGGTGCAGTTCCAGCCGGCGATGGGTGTCCTTGCGGGCCTTCAGTCGGGCGAACTCGGCCCGCAGGTCATCCAGAAACAGCGGCTCGATGACTTTCAGAATGTTCTGCTCGGTGGTGTAGTGCGCCCCCTGAGAGCGGCGCTGCACGGGTTCCATGACCGATTGGAACAGCGCCCCGAAAATGGCCGGAGAAATAGCAGTCCAGTCGAACCGGCAGGCGTCAAGCAACGCCTGCCGCATGGGAGCGTCAAAGTCGGGAATACGCAGCGGGCCACGGAACAGGTCGCCGTTCACATACGGGAAACGCGCCAAGTCTTCGTCCAGCGCCTTTTGGCGTCTGTCCTCCGGCGTATCGAGCACTTGAAAGAGCCGTGAGAGCCAGAGGCCCAGGTCCGAGCCATCCTCGTGGGTGCGGGTTTCCAGGAAATCAAGAAAGATGTCGCGCGGCTCGAAGATGCCGGTATCATCGGCAAACAGACAGAATACGGTACGGACGAGCAAGCGTTCGAGGTCGTGGCCGGTATAGCCGGACTGTTCGAGCGCGTCGTGCAGGTGGCCCATGAGTTCGGACGCCTGAATGTTGACCGGGTCCTGATCCTTGAAGGTGCGCTTTTGTATGCCCAGGATAAAGCCGAACTTTTCGACATTGCGGGGCAGGTCGGCCAGGGCGAAAAACGTGCGTTCCCGCTCGTCCAGGTCGTGCAACGCAAAGGTCTGAAAGTCGCTGACCAGGATGTAGCGCGGGCGTTCCTGCTCGGGCAGGGCGTCGAAGTAGGCGCCGGCTTGCCCGCAGGCTTTGGTCAGGTCACGGCCAGCACTCTTGTGTTCGACCAGGAGGACGCCGGGCCAGAACAGGTCGATGAAGCCCGAACGATTGTCCAGCTTCTTGACATGCTCCTCATAGCGGGCAACGCTGCTCCGCTTGACACCGAAGATATGGAAGAAGTCGTTATAGAAGCTCTGCGTCTCGCCTTTCTCATAGGCTGCGTCCTGCCACTCTGCGGCAAATGTGGCGGCACGGGCACGGATTTCATTCCAGGAGAGGCGCATCTAGGTGGGTCTTTCTTCTGAGGGCGAAATTACTGAACAAAGACAGAAGCCCATCGCCCTTGACCTCATATTTCAGTAAACAGTCCCCGTTCCGTCGCTACCTTGGGGTATGATCCGTTGTGGATTGCTTTCCGTTCCTGGTGTGACAGCTATTATGTGTCACTGCTGACATGGGCCATTGCCTTCAGAGGAGTGTATCTGTCGGCAAGCTACCGTCAAACACTCCTCGATAAGCCAAGTCGTTGTTGAGAGTTACTCTCACTTGGTACCCGGCCTTAGGGCTCCCTAGGGCGAAATCCAGTGGGCGCGGCTCGACAATGAACAGGGGGTTTGTGTGGGTCCCGTTCCAATCGTTGGACTTCCACTCGATCTGTAATTCGAAAGGTTTTCGCCAATCTTTATCGATGTTGGAGTAGAACGTAAAACGCGACTTCGTTGCCGACAAGTTGACATCTTGCACGAACGTTCCTCGTTTGTAGAAAAGCCGTCGCCTTCCCTCATCGACAATGATTCGGTTAATCCACTTGGCTCTTGCATCAACCGTCAGCAGGTTGAGCAATGTGTCACGCTCAGGGGACGATCGGCATACGATGTGCTTCAAAGTGTCAAGTGACAATTTGTCTTTGATGAGTACCTCAGCATGTCTCGCATTGAGGATATCGGAACGCCCTGTTGTTCCCAGCGCACCGACACCGCTGTCGTGGTAAACAGCCTTGAAGTTTGTTTGTTTCAAAAACTCTACGGTTTCACCTATTTCCGAGGACTCTTCCAGGCGACCGCGTGTGAACTGAACCCCCTTTTCCATTAACAACCGAATCGAAAAGAGCAGATAGACTGGCACCGGCATGTGAGCATCGTACTTGATCTCCTGCTTAAGGCGGGTGCCTTCGTTTGCATATTGGGTCGGCGTACGAGGTCGGAAATAGAGGCGGACGTAATGTCGCTGGTCGGATGTGAGTTGGGCTATGTGGCTCGGGCTTCCACTGTCTTTCACGATGAGTTGCTGCCGTTCGGCGACCGCACGCGCGAACAGCTTGCCCCTGTTTAGGATTGCGGCCGTGTTCTCAACATGGTCTGAACGGAACAGCCACTCCGGCCACCAGCAACGCGCGCCATCTAACCCGAGACTTAAAGAAAGCCCGCGCATGTGGGCAAGGATGTCTTTGGCGTCCGGCTTGAGAGCCATCGGCCTACGAAGCGAACAGTTCCTGCTGCGAGGGAGTTGCCGGGAGTGGCGGCAACACTACTTGGAGTCCAACCGCGGGCCGATTGTTCCGGCCGGCCGTGTATTCCGATACGGCTATCCGACGGACGTAAGGAAGCCGTTCGAATACGGGCATGAGGTAAGAAATACGATGGTGTTCTGGCGCTATGCTTCGGTACGAAAATCCGTAATCACGGAGTTGCTGCCAAAACTCCAATAGATCGTTACTTTCAAATCGATACGCTCTGGCTTTAGTGGTAGCTGTCAGACTCGGTGGAGATTCGGTCGCGTGAACAGTATAGTGGTTTCGCTTGGCCGGCGTCTCGAAATTCGTCTGGGCTTTCAACATCTGAACGATATCCCACCATACTTCGTCAAACGGGAGAGAATAGGGTTCTGACCGGAGCCAGGCAGCAATCTCTTTTGCGCTCTTGTGCTCCGGGGGCTCGGTCTGTGGTCTGTTGAGATAGATGAACGTGGGGATCGAGAGTTTCCCTAAATATTTCTGCATGAGAGGCTGCACTTGTTCCCCGTAATCTAACTCCCCGTTGCCACACCCCAACGCCGGAAACGCAACCGAAGGGATACCCTCTTCGGCATATCTTTTTGTAAAAGACTTCAACCCCGCCTCGATATACTCGACGCGAGACGGGTGCCTCCAGTGTCTTTTGGTGGGAAAGTTCAGAATCCATTTGTGCGGAGTCTTGTAAAGGTACAGGGTGCCAACATCAAATTTACCACGTTCGCAGAGAGCACGATATTTGTGGAACATCTCCGGGTAAATACGCTTAAATTCAAGCGCGATGCCTTTGCCCATCACACCCTTCGTATTCACAGTGTTGACAAGCACCTTGGCCGGAGATTGAAACAGGTCACCGTCAATATAGGTTAGCATTCAAACATCCCTTGGTTGGATACACCATCTATACCGCCCCGGTCTCAGACGTGCAAGCGACAGCGTGCTGCGAAAACCCCCTCGTGTCAACCTCAGTCTACCTTGAGTTCACTAGTCCATTTCGGCAATAAACTGCCGCGCCTTTTGACCCTCGGCGGGGTCGAGGCGGGTGATGATGGCGGCTTGTTCCTCGGCTTTTTTTCGGCTGCCGCCCACGAAACCTGGAGCCTCCATATAATACCTCATCAGGTCCCAGTGGGCCGCCAGGTGGGTAGGGTCGCAGCCGACCGCTTTTTCAAAGTGAGTACGGACGTTTCTGACGAGAGAGAGCTTGCGGAACATGCTGAACATGCCCATCTGTTCGACGTGACGTCCGTAGGCGCGTCCCAGCCACACATGATAGTCGGCATTGCACTGTTCGCCGTCCACCGCTTCCTCGAACCAGGGGATGGCTTGCTCATAGTTTTTCTCTGCATAGGCAATCCGTCCCAAATAAAAGGGCGCGCTTGTATTGGTCGGCTGCTGCTGGTGCAGGGCCTCAAAAAATTGACGCGCTTTGACCAACTGGCCGGCCTCAAAGAGTTGGACCCCGGTTTGGAGATCGTCCTGAGCAACGGCGGATGGAGAGGAGAAGAGGCAGAACAGGACAAGGCAGGCGGAGAGGAAGAGGGAGGAAAACCCCCTCACCCTAGCCCCCTCCCTCCAGGGGAGAGGGAATGAAATCTGTAGGGGCCACCACAAGGGGTGGCCCTTTCCTCTTTTCACTTGCCCCTAAAACGTAATGAGCGGCTTGACGATATTGTCCGCCTTGGTCGTCATCATAGTGAACGCGGTCTCGACCTCTGTAAAGGGAAACCGATGGGTGGTCAGCGGGGTGGGGTCAATCCGTCCGTTCTGAATTAACCGCAACAGCCGCGTGACCTGCTCGCGCCCGCCCGGACACAGCGCCGTGTGAATTTTCTTGTCGCCCATGCCCAGACCGAAATCCGGCAGCGGAATGCTCAATGCATCGCCGGCCTCCCCATGATAGCCGATGTTCGATATCACTCCGCCCGGCTTGGTCGCTTTCACACAGTTCTCAAAGGTAGTCGGAGAGCCCAGCGCCTCAATGGCGGAATCGACGCCGAGGTCGTTCGTGAGTTGCATAATCTGTTCGACCGCGTCCCCTTCGGTTGGATCGACTACAATATCGGCGCCCATCGTTTTGGCGAGTTCCTTGCGGCCCGGCTTGGAGTCAACGGCGATGACCAGTCCAGCGCCCAGCAGTCGGGCGCTGGCCGTAGCGCACAGCCCGACCGGACCTTGGGCGAAGACCGCGACCGTTCCGCCAGCTGGAATCTCCGCGTTCTCGGCCCCCACCAGGCCGGTGGACATCATGTCCGTGGTGTACAGCGCCTGCTCGTCCGTCAGCGCATCCGGGATGGCAACCACGTTGTAGTCGGCATCGTTGACAAAAAAGTACTCCGCCATATTGCCGTCGCGCTGGGTGGTGAATTTATAGCCGCCCAGCATGCCGCCGCACTGTGAGGTAATGCCGCGCTGGCAGGGGTCACACTTGCCGCACGGCGTGATGGCGTTCACCACCACCCGGTCGCCCTCTTTACAGGTGGTGACATTGGCGCCGGCCTGATGCACGACGCCAACGCTCTCGTGGCCGAGTACCCGGCCCTCGGGAATCTGGATAACCCCCCGCACGGTATGCACATCCGAGGTGCAGATCAGCGAAGCCGTTGTTT
>JAJDZM010000201.1 GCA_022824615.1 Candidatus Binatia bacterium
CCAGCAGAACTGGAGGTTGATGCCCTCGCCCGCGGCATCAGTAGCGACCAGATAGGTCGCGCCACCCTGGTCCGGCGACCGCCTGAACAGCCCGACCTGCGCCTCCCGCTCGCGGTAGTCGAGCCCGCCGTGGACCAGCGCGACTTGTCCGGTGAAACCCAGTCCTTCGAGCCGCCGGACGAGGAATTCCGCGGTATCGCGATGCTCGGTGAAGATGATGAATTTCTCATGGGCAAAGGTCGGGTCGCGCAGAACCGCACGGAGTTTCTCGAACTTGGAGTCTTCACCGGCATTGGCAAGCCGGCGCGCGTGATCGGCCAGCGTTTCGACTTCGGAACGTTCGTGCTGAAGGTCCGCCAACGTGAGCGCGACCAGGGTTCCCAGGGCGTGCTCTTCAAACTCCTCGTGGCGTTCGCGGCCGCCGGTCTCGTCAATGTCTTCGTCTGCGGTGTGGGTTTCAAAAAAGTCCTGTGTCTTCCGATGTCGCTGGCGGCGGTCCAATTCGTCGGTACGGCCGGCGCGAACCAGTTCGAGCGCTTCGTCCAGGCGCTCCAGACGGCGCTCGAACGAACGCAGCAGGGCATAGGTCGAACTGGCCAAGCGGCGCTGGAATACGCTCATGGCCAGACGGGCTGCGGAGCGATTCAGAATGCGCGCTTGGTTATAGGTCTCGGAGATGTAGGCGGTTGTTGCCTCGTAGAGTTGCTGCTCTGCCGGGCTGAGGGTGTAGCTCAGCGTGTCGCATTGCCGCTGCGGGTAGAGAGGCTGACCGTCGAAGCGGACCATTTCTTCCTTGGTCCGTCGGATAAAATGGCGGGAGCGTTGGGTTTGCGGAAAGGCTTGGAAGGCATCGAAGGTTGCAAGCGCGTCCGGCGCGAGCAGCCGCCAGAGGCAATAATAGGGGAAATTCTTGCCCATATGTGGCGTGGCGGTCAGCAGCAGGATGTTCGTTGCCGACCAGCCGAGCTTCCAGCGTTCGTCGTCAACGGACAGCCCAGCCAACGCCTCGGCGAGCTTGTACCGGTCTGTCTTGCGGACATAGAAATCCTGCTCGCGGTTCGCCGCCAGTTTGTGGGCCTCGTCGAACACCACCAGGTCGTATGGGAGCGCGGCCCCTGAGACGACCGATTCACGCAGACGCGCAAACATACGTTCACCGGTCAGGGTATCGAGGCTGACGATGAGGCGGTCACTGTCCGGCCCGACGAACGGGTTTCCGGTGCGGGCCTCGTCGCCACGCACGATCCGAAAATGCAGGCGAAACAGCGTGCGCAGCTCACGTTCCCAGTTGCCGACCAGCCCGGCCGGCGGAACGATGAGGACACGCTTCATAAGGCGGCGCATGAAGACCTCGCGGAGATAGAGACCGGTCATGATGGTCTTGCCCGCACCGGCATCGTCGGCGAGCAGGAACCGTAATGGCGCCAGACTCAGCATATGCTCATAGACGGCAATCCGCTGATGCGGCAGCGGGTCAATCAAGGAGATTTCCGTGGCAAAGGCCGGGTTGAAAAGATGGCCGTAGGCAAGACGGGTTGCCTCGGCCACTGCGGCGACTACGTGCGGGCTGGTTGCGAAGTCGAGCTGCGGGAAAGGGTCCAACGAAGCCGCAAAAGATTGAGTGTCTTCCTGCGACGTATCAAGGCCGGTCTCAAGGTCCAGTATCTGTTGCCATGCCAGGCGGGTCGGTTTCGACTGGCCGTTTTCCCACCGGTTCACGGTTGCAAAGGAGACGCCGATACGCTCGGCCAGCTTGACCTGGGTCAATTCCAGGCGATTTCGCACATTCCGAACTCTGGCTGAGTAGTCCCCTGGTATGCCAATGCCTGTTCGTGCCATTATGAATCCTCAATGGTTGCTCAGGAAGAACCAAGTATCATAGGGAGTAGGGCTCGTCAATTATATTCCTCTGGTATGCAGAATGTTATATAGCATATGCTATATTTATCTCCCGTGGACAAGTCTATATATGTCATAATTCTGGCGAGAGACAGAATCCATACTCCCGGCCCTCCGCCTTTGGATGCCGGACCCGTCCTACAGGACGGGAGTGGAACGGCAGGGCGACCGTGAGGCTCACGCTTCCTAGACTGAAGGGCTTGATTGAGTCTGGAGGGAAGACGAGTTCTCCTCGGCCTGAACGATCCACATACGGACCCACGGCAAAAGGAGAAAGGCTGGCCAAGCCAGAAAAAAAGTCAGGCTGAAATACGTCGCGTAGCCGACACTCTGGGTGAGCACCCCGGAAAATCCGCCTGACAGCGACCGCCCCAGGCCAAAGAGCGCGCTCAGTAGAGCATATTGCGTAGCGGCCTGTCGTTTGTCACAGATACTCATCAGAAAGGCCAAGAAGGGGGCAGTCCCCAGCCCACCACAAAACGACTCGACGATGGAGGCACCATACATAAGCAGGTCAGAACGGGGGAGAGCCGCGGTCACGGCATAGAATAAATTGGACCCTGCCTGGGCCACCCCCAACACCCACAAGGCGCGAAAAAGCCCCCATTTTTTGGTGAGGCGACCGCCGAGCAGAGCGCCGAGAATCGTACTGACGACGCCAACCGTTCCCGGAATGACGCCGACCTGGAGGGGGGTAAACTCCCGGTCTACCCAGAACGGCCGGACCATCGGCCCCAATGCCATATCCCCGAGTTTGAACAGCAGGATAAAGAGAAGAACCGCAATCACACCGGGCCGCCGCCACAAGCCTCTGAGCGGGTTGAGGCACCCCTGGGCGAGCGCAGTGGACCAGGACTGCGTCACGGGCACCCTTTGTCGTCCCTGCGCAATCCGAGGCATGCGGCTTGAGAGCAGAGCCAGGATGGCTAAGAGGACCGCCGCGGTCAGAAATGCCACCTGCCAACCGACGAGACCGGCAGCGCCAACAAACACTCCCCCGGCAACGATCAATGCAACCCGATAGGTACTTACGCGGAGCCCATTGGCAGGCCCCATTTCTTCTTGCTCCAGGAGTTCGATCGTATAGGCGTCAATGGCGATATCCTGGGTTGCCGCCAGTACGGCAAGCGCAATCAGTCCGCCCCAGACCAGACCGCCACCCGCGGCCGGATCGAGAAAAAAAAGGAGGCCCAAGTCGAGCGCGAGCAGGCCCTGGCAGGTCACAATCCAACTTCGCCGCGACCCCCATACGTCAACTAATGGAGCCCACAGAAATTTCAGCGTCCACGGCAAGCCCACCACGCTCAGCAGACCAATTTCCGTCAGGCTCATTCCATGTATACGGAAATACACCGGAAACGCATCGAACAGGAGCCCAAACGGAAAGCCCTCGGCAAAATACAGCAGGGCCACCCACAGCAGTTTCGTCCGGGTTGTTATGGATTTCGGATCCACCCCTACTTACCGACTCCGCTCTACTCCGATTTTTTCGCAGAACCGCTCGATCGGACAGAGGCTGCATTTGGGAGAGGTTGGATGGCACAGGGTCTGTCCAAACGCGACCAGCAGGTCATTATAGCCGATCCAGAAACGCTTGGGCAGAATTGCACGGAGTGCCATTTCCGTTTGTTCCGGGTTTTCCGTTTCAACATAGCCCCAACGGTTCGAGATGCGGTGGACGTGCGTGTCCACACAGATGCCCGGTTTTTGGAAGCCCAAGGTCACGACTAGATTCGCTGTTTTCCGGCCCACGCCCTTAAAGGTCAGGAGTTCGTCTATGTCGTCAGGAACTCGTCCTTCATAGGCATCAAGTATCCGCTGTGAGACATCGAGCACGGTTTGTGCTTTTGTTTTATAAAACCCGACCGGATAAATCGCCTTCTTCACTTGCGCGGGTGTCAGGGTCACCATCTTTTCAGGCGTATCCGCCAGGGCAAATAACCGCCGGGCCGCCGGGCCGGTTGTTTCATCTTTGGTCCGCAGACTCAACAGACAGGCAATCAGCACCTGATAGGGGTCACGTGAAAACCCCGCCATTTCCGTCACTACAGGCGCATTCCAGCCCTCGGATGCACGACGCAATATACCAATAACCCGAGAAATGGTTCTATTCGTCACCACTGCCTTACCCTCCCTTTCCTCCCTGTATGGTGACAATGGCGACGGGCAGAGGCAAGTGGTCTTCCCGTTCAGGCACTTCTTCCTGAGTCCACTGCAATCCCGCTCGGTCAAGTTGCTGATAGAAGTCTTGGGTATTTGTCCGTTTGGCATCGGCAAGGATGGCCCTCCCAGCGGAGGAGAGATGCGTGGCAAGAAAACGCACTAGGCTCAGGACGCATAACCAGAAGAGCACGG
>JAJDZM010000183.1 GCA_022824615.1 Candidatus Binatia bacterium
CTTTGAAGCCTCGGTGATGCGCAAACTGCCCGAGAGCCCCCAGGACATGCTGCGCATGGCCAAGTGGATGATGGCGGCCTAAGCTCTTCCCGCCCACATCCCGTTTTCCTCCCCCTATACAACTTCAGACCACGACAGGGGAAAAGACATGGGAGCCACCCGCTCCACTCTTTCTACCTGGAAAGATCGCAAGCGCCACAAACCCACCGCCGCCCAACTCGCCGAGTGGGAGGAGCAGTACCAGCGGCACTTCGCGTATTTCAACCGCCAGTACTTCACCAACGCGCTGCCCCCATATCGTGTCACGCTCCATGATCCGCTCATCGTCCCTGGGATACCCGCCGCAATGAGCAAATACATAGCCGGCTACTGCGATAAAAAACGACGCCGAATTTTATTGGAGGCTTTTCCTTTCCCCAAGGGGGAAGGCATCCTGCTGCACGAAATGGCCCATATAGCGACCAACGTGCACCACGGCCCGCTCTTCCGCCAGGAAATGACCCGCCTGGCCGCTCTGGGTGCTCCGCTCGGCCCGGTCAACCTTGCTACCTATGTGACGAATGAACCCTAACGGGAAAAGCGTTTCAGCGAAAGCCGAGAAGAAAGGCATTAAGCACGAGCGAGTCAGCAGGTCGTTTGGGGCTATCAGCTAATATCATCATATATGGTAAAGCTAGATACCTTTCCAGATACGTCCAGAACGGGTGATGTTGCTCCTTCGAACTTAACCAGTTGTCTCATTTCAGGGGGGCACTCCACATTCCCTGCTTCTCCGGTTGTCATGACGAACTCGACGGAGCAGCATTTAGGATTTTACTTTTTCGACAGATGTCGAGTACAAGATGACCGTGAGCGAAGTAAAACTTTCCCCCAAGAACCAAATCCCCCTACCACTGAACGAGAGAAATGGGGGAAAGGTCGGCATTTCTCTAGCGCCGTAAAATGAGGTCAATCCCCAGAAGGACGGCTTCAATTTGTCGTCGAGAGATATGCCCAACCCGCTCGGTTAAGAGTGTTCGATCAAGCGTCAGGATTTGAGAAACATTGGCAACGGAATCTTTGGGAAGCCGGGTGCTGCGTGCCGGCAGCAATACATTTCCTGGAGCATTGGCCCAGCGGAGATTACTCGTCAGCGGAATACAAACGACTGTGGCGAGCCGGCTCCGGTTGAGCGACTCTCCCTGGACCACAAGCACGGGTCGCCGAAAGCCAGGTCCTGAGCCCACCGGACTGGGCAAGTCAGCCCACCAGACTTCACCCTGAGCTACTACCATTCGCTCTGTTCGAGAACGCGCCGAGTTACGGATGAAAAGGCCGGATCGACATGTGCATCAACCGTGTCACATACCTTGTTCATCGCCTCTGTCAGCGTTTCGGTATCGTGACGGATGATATATTCCGCAACCGCCTCACTATACAACTGACTGCGAGATTTGCCTAAGCGCTGGGCGAGGCGTTCCGCGTCAGTGTATACGGAATCAGGAATTGAAATTGCGGTTTTCATACTAAAAGTATAACTTTTCTCTAGGCAATTTAGCAAGCACTCCGTCCGGCTTGCCGCGAAATCCTGTCCTGGCATAATGGTCCAACGCCGCTCGGCAGAAAGGAAACTCTCCGCATTATGTCCACTATGAAGGTCGCCCGTTTGTACGACTCAACCGATATTCGTTTTGAAGACGATCCTGTCCCCACTGTTGGACCGGGTGAGGCGCTGGTGAAGACGCGGACGTGCGGGATTTGCTCGGGCGATGTCATGGGTTGGTATATGAAGAAAAAAGCCCCGCTGGTGTTTGGGCATGAGCCTGCGGGTGAAATCGTTGAAATCGGCGAGGGAGTAGAAGACTTTCAGCCCGGAGATCGGGTGTTCGTCCATCATCACGCGCCGTGTTTTTCGTGCCGGGCGTGTCACCGCGGCGAGTTTGTCCAATGTCCAACGTGGCGGGCAACAAAAATTGTTCCGGGTGGAATGGCTGAATACTTCGTGGTGCCCAAGGATAATTTATCCGGTGATACCTTACGTCTGCCTGAAAAGATGTCGTTTGCCGACGGCTCTTTGGTTGAACCCACGGCCTGCGCGGTCAAGTCCCTGCGACGCTCGGGGTTTCAGGCTGGCGACAGCGTCTTTGTGATCGGACTCGGCATTATGGGGCAGTTGCATGTCGCCCTGGCAAAACACGCTGGGGCGCGAACCATTATGGGAACCGATTTCGTCCCCTATCGCTGTACAAAGGCGCGTGAACTTGGCGCTGATCTCGCGCTGAACCCGCACGAGGTGAAAGATGGCAATATCGAGGCCGCGCTGCGGGAATATACCCAGGGCGACATGGCCGAGGTCGTCATTGTCGGACCGGGTTCGATCGAAGCCATGCAACTCGGTCTGCGCTGTGCGGCCAAAGGCGGAACCGTGGTGCTGTTTACGGCCAGCAAACCGGACGACACGCTGACGCTCTCACCCAACGATTTGTATTTTAACGAGGTTCGCCTGATCCCCAGCTATTCATGCGGGCCGAACGATACCCGCGAGGCGTTGCGGCTGGTTCAGGGCGGCGTCATTACGGCTGAGAAATTCATCACCCATCGTTTCCCGTTTGAGCAACTCCACACGGCCTATCGTAACGCGGCTGAAGCGCGAGACTCACTCAAGACGATTATTGAGTTTACCTGAGGAAGGCCATGTCCGCTCCCAAAAGTCGCCTCATTCGCGCGCAAAAAGACTGCGACCCGTACACCTGGTCCGAGGTCGAATGCGAAGCCTACAAGCAGGGACAGGAAGCGGGCCGAGAGTGGAAAAGCATTGTCCGCCAGGTTCTGGTCGGCAAACAGGCCGAAGAGACCAGCTTTCATCTGCGCTATTTTGAGATCGAACCGGGCGGCTACTCCAGCTTGGAGAAACACGCCCACGCGCACGTGGTGATTGCCGTGTGCGGGCAGGGGCGGGTAGTGCTGAACGATCAAGCCTGGGAGATGCAGGCGCTTGATACCGTGTACGTTGCTCCCTGGACCCCTCATCAATTTCTGGCTGATGGCGATGAACCCTTTGGTTTTTTCTGTATCGTCGATGCAGAGCGCGACCGCCCCCAGGCCGTCTCTCAGCAAGAAGGCCGGCTCGCTCAAGCCGCAGGCGCGCAATCCGATATGCCCGACTGAGGCCCCTGGGAGTGCGGGCTTCCAGCCCGCATTGGTCTTGCCTTCCAGGGCGCACTCGGCGACAACAGAAGTAATGCCGTCAACGCCCCCGAATGGCTCGGGGTATTGCGCAGATTGGCCCTAGTAGCGTGCGTCCCTTGAGGTGCATGGAGAAAATGAGGCAAGAGCACTATGCAACAATTGAAAAGCATCAGGATCGCGGGCTTTCGATCCATTAAAGATATGAAGCTGGATCTCCGACCGCTCAATGTTTTGATCGGTGCCAACGGGGCTGGGAAGAGCAACCTCATTGCCTTCTTCAAGTTGCTGAATGAACTTATGGCTGGCCGGCTTCAGCACCATATTGCGACAACGGGGCGGGCCACGGCTAATCTGCATTTTGGCCCTAAAACAACCCCTCAACTGGAAGCAGACATGGCGTTTGAAGTCGATAATGGGACAGACACCTACCGGATGAGGCTATTCCACGTCGCGGGTGATGCGCTGATTTTCGCCGAAGAGACGCTCTCCTTCCTTCAGACGGGCTATGTACATCCAAAGGTCGTATCGCTGGGAGCCGGTCATCAAGAAACGCGAATTGGAGACGAGGCGGCAAAAGGCGAACCTGTGGCAAAAACGCTCAAATATTTGCTGAACCATTGTCGCGTCTACCACTTCCACGATACATCGCCAACTTCGAGAGTCCGGCAGTATGGTTACGTTGGAGACAATCGCTGGCTCATGCCCGATGCTGCGAATCTGGCCGCGGTCCTGCATAAGCTGAAGTCTCACAGGGAAGCGGTGCACCGTCAGATTGTAGGGACCGGGCGGGTAGTGTCATCATCCGAGAATGCAGTGTACCGCCGAATCGTAGGAACCGTGCGGCAGGTGGCCCCCTTCTTTGACGATTTTGATCTGGAGCCGACCGCCTCGCACGACATTATCCTCAACTGGCGCCATCGTATGTCCGACCGCGTTTTTGGTCCTCACCAACTCTCGGACGGCACGCTACGGGCCATCTGCCTGATTACGCTGCTATTACAGCCCAAAGAAGACCTGCCAATACTCATAGTGATAGATGAACCGGAGCTTGGCTTACACCCATATGCACTCAATGTGATTGCCTCGCTTCTTCGAGAAGCAAGTTGCCACACGCAGGTTCTCGTAAGCACGCAGTCCAGTACGTTTCTCGATAGTTTTGAGCCAGAGGATATTGTCG
>JAJDZM010000147.1 GCA_022824615.1 Candidatus Binatia bacterium
TGCTTCGCCATCCGAATCCGGTCGCCCAGCAGCGCGCCGCCGGTAAAGGGACTCGACGGGTCGATGGCAACAATCCCAACCGTTTCTCCGGCCTGACGCATCAGCGTCGTCAGCCCGTCTACCAGGCTCGACTTGCCGGCACCCGGAGGACCGGTAACCCCTATCGTACAGGCGTGCCCTTGCCTGGGCCCGACGGCCTCCAGAATACGACCCAGCCGTTCATCTTCTCGTTCTACCAGGGTCATCAGACGAGCCAGCGCGCGGCTGTCTCCGGACGACATTCTTTCGAGCAGTTGATCCAGTGTGTGCTTTGCCATGGGTGCACTTCTCTCTCCTTGAGCGGTCTATATACCGGAAGCTGCTGGTAAAGTCAGTGGAGCTTGGTATGCTGTGGAAGAAAAAATACGCAGACTGTGCAGCGCGGAGGAAAGCATGGAATGGGACACGCTCTATATTGAAAAAAAGGAGACAGTGGCCTTTTTGACCCTGGATCGTTCGGCGTCCTTAAATGCGGTGAACGACCAACTCACGGCTGACCTCGAAGCGGCGTGTCAAACTCTTGAGGCGGACACAGACCTCCAGGTAGTCGTGCTGCGGGGTGAAGGCCGTGCCTTTTGTTCCGGTATGGACCTCAAGGCGGCCGCCATGCGTCCCTCAACGAACGCGGCCATTGATGAGGTGTGGGCTCCCTGGCAACGCGCGTTGGATATTCTGGAGCACCTCAACGCCCTCACGATTGCTTCCATTCACGGTGCCTGTCTTGGAGCCGGTTGCGAATTGGTCCTGGCCTGTGACTTTCGCATTGCGGCCAATACCGCCTTCTTCTCCCTGCCCCAAGTGCTCTACGGCTCGCCACCTGACGCCAGCCAGAGCTATAAAATCGCGCAGCTCATCGGACTCGCCAAAGCCAAAGAAATTCTCATTCTCGGGGAACGCTTTGATGCCGCACAGGCCGAGCGTTGGGGACTGCTGACCAAAGTCGTTGAAGCCGAGAATCTCAAAGAGGAAACCGACCAACTCGTCGCCCGTTGCCAAAAGGTTGGCAGCCGGGCTGCGACTGTCGCCAAGCATCTGCTGCATCAGTCCTGGACGATGGGTCAGGAGACTTGGCCGTCGGAAATATCTCGTGCCCGGGCGACCGCGCTTGAGACCAAAGACTTTGCCGAGGCCATGCGCATCTACCGCGAGCAGCGCAAGCCGCAGGTGTAGAGGGGGATTGGGGGTTGGGGGTTAGGGATTGGGGTAAACCCCCAGCCCCTAATCTCTATCAGCCGACCGGAGACGCCGGCGGGAGCCCGGAGGAGTTACTCGGGGCGCTGAAGCTGAAAAATCTTCCTGCTTCACTTTGCTTGGGGCGACCGTTTTTTCACCCGCCCCTTCATTTCCTTCTCCAGGCGCTCAGCAATCCAGGTCTTAATGACGGATTGTCGAGTCACGCCTAAACGGCTCGCTTGTCGGTCCAGTGAGTCGATCATCCAGTTCGGGAAATCGACATTCACCCGCCGCTGCTCATGTCCTGGTCTGCGAGCTTTTGTCAGATCGAGGTAGGGAGTGATATCTTCACCCTCATCAAACAATCGATCTAATTCTTTAGCCTTCATAATACAATCGCTCTTCTTTCTCTCTCGCCCGTCGGACAGAGATAAGCCGGACGCGCCGCTCTCCCCGATACGTAAAAAAAGCTGACCATAGTTTTCCTTCGGCCATGGCAATCAAAGCGAGGCGAGGTTCATCGTCACTTCGCGCTTCAATTTCCAACCGATCTTCATCTTCCCAGAGCTTCTGGGCTTCGACGAAATCAATCCCGTGCTTTTCTTTATTCTTCTTGCTTTTCCTGGGATCAAATTCAAACTGCATAGAAGTATAGAAATTATACCTCTTCTGCCCCTGTCTTCAACCAATTATGATTTTCTCTCTATCGCCGTGTATCCTCTCTTCCAGTTATTCAAGAACGGTGACAGACGCATACGACCTACATCGTCTACTCACCACTCAGCGCCTGACTCAACGCCGCGCGGTACGGATGGGTGTCCATGTAAATCCGCAATACCTTGAACTTGCCGTTCTCAAATGTCCAGAAATTCAGATTGTCCATCACCAGCGGCCTGCCGTCCGTGGTCTTGCCTTCGAGGTGGAGCGGGGCGAGCAGTTTATTGCCTTCGATAATGATGTCCGTGGCCACGGCGGTATAGTCAACCAGGCTGGTGGTCAGTTTTTCGTAGAATACGCGCAGGGCCGCTTTGCCCTGAATCCCGGCGGCACCGGTGACGGGGTTGATGAGTTTGGCATCATCGGCAAACAGTTCGAGAATGCCATCCACATCGCCGTTCGTGACCCGCTCAAAATACGTATGAGCGGCGCTCTCCATCTGCTGTTCAGTCTGCCCGCGCGCCATGGTTCCCTCCGTTCAGATAGGCTTTCAAGCACTGTGCCGTGTAGGACTGCTGGACCTTCTTCATGAGTTGCTGGGGTGTACCGCTGGCCACAATATTGCCGCCGGCGGCACCACCCTCGGGGCCCAGGTCGATGATGTAATCAGCCTCTTTGAGAATATCGAGATTGTGTTCAATCGTCACAATCGTATTACCCTTATCAATCAGACGATGGAGCGTATGGATCAGCTTTTCGATATCGGCAAAATGGAGGCCGGTTGTTGGCTCGTCCAATACGTACAGCGTTTTCCCGCGCGAGCGTTTGGCCAATTCGTAGGCCAGTTTGATGCGCTGGGCCTCACCTCCGGACAGCGTATTGCTGGCCTGTCCAAGCTTGATATAGCCCATGCCGATATCGTTCAGCAGCTTCAGCGGCTGGGCGATCTTTGGCACGCCAATGAAAAACGTTGCCGCCTCTTCAATGGTCATTTCAAGCACATCGGCAATATTCTTGCCGTTATAGGCGATTTCCAGGGTCTCCTCGTTATAGCGCCTGCCACCGCACACATCGCAGGTGACGTAGACGTCGGGCAGAAAGCTCATCTCCATTTTAATACGGCCCTGTCCGGTACAGGTCTCACAGCGGCCACCCTTTACATTGAAGGAGAACCGACCGGGTTTATAGCCGCGCAGCCGCGCATCGGGCAGCAGCGAAAAGAGCTTGCGCACCTCGTCCCAAAAGCCGACATAGGACGCCGGGACCGAACGCGGGGTTTTCCCAATAGGCGATTGATCGACTTCGACCACACGCTCGATTCCCTCAGTATTGTCGATGCTGTCGTGCAGACCGACCCGCCCGGCGTACAGCCCGAGTTTACGCCGCAACCCGTTGACCAGGACTTCCTGGACCAAGGAACTCTTGCCCGACCCGGACACCCCGGACACGCCTACCCACGTCCCGAGCGGAATATCAATGTCGATATTCTTCAGGTTGTTCTCTCGCACGCCCCGCATGCGCAGCCGCGGCCGCTCCGTGAGAGACCGAACCGGACCGAGCCGCGGGTGGGCCGAGGAGAGAAACTGACCGGTGAGGGAGGCCGTGTTCTTGCGTAACTGCTGGGGCGAGCCTATAGCCACCACTTGGCCACCGTGCACCCCGGCGCCTGGCCCCAGGTCGATCACCACATCCGCATTCTCAATAGTCTGCTCGTCGTGCTCGACGACCAGCACGGTGTTGCCGCGCTCTTGCAAATTCCGCAGGGTATCAATCAGGCGGGCATTATCGCGCGGGTGCAGCCCGATGGTCGGCTCGTCCAGGATATAACACACCCCGCACAGATTGGAGCCGAGCTGGGCAGCCAGCCGGATACGCTGCGCCTCTCCGCCGGACAAGGTATCCGCACGGCGGTCCAGGGACAGATAGGACAGGCCAACCTGATTGAGAAAGCTGAGTCTGGGAACGATTTCTTTGAGAATCGGTCGCCCGACGAGCGTATCACGTTCAGATAGAGTCAGGTCCTGCAGATGACTGAGGCAGTCTGCCGCCGACAGACGCATCAGAGCCGGCAGCGACTGGTCACAGACCTGGACGGCCCGCGCGCGTGGATTCAGACGCTCGCCTTGGCACTCGGGACAGGCAGACTCACCCAGAAACTGCGACAGCGCATAGGATGAACCCGTATCCTCACCGTATTCGAGCGCTTCATTCAGGATATCGAACGTCCCCTGTAGTCCCTCGTCCCCGGAAAAGACCAGTTGGCGCTGCTCCGCACTCAGTTCGCTAAACGGCCGGTCAACCGGAACACCCAGCTTTTTGAGCCCGCGTAACAACTTGTTCTTCGCCCGCTTCAACTCAGAACGCGCGAGCGGCAGCAGCGCGTCTTGTTTGAGGGACTTACTCTCATCCGGGACGACCAATTCAGGGTCAAACTCCCATAAGAAGCCGGCGCCGGTGCAGTCCGGACAGGCTCCCTGGCGGCTGTTAAAGGAAAACAGGCGGGGGTCGGGTTCTTCAAACCCGAGACCGCAGGCGACACAGAAGAGATGCTCGCTATAGGTCCGCTCGTCTTCGCCGCGCACATGCACCGCACCACTCCCAACCCGGAGGGCCGACTGGAGCAGAGCCTCGGTATCGCGTCGATTGCCGCTCGCGCCATTCACTCGCGTTTGACCAATCACAATATCGATGTCGTGCTCTTTATAGCGCTGCAAACTCAGGCCCGGCTCAATAGTCGCCGTACGACCGTCGATCCGCGCCTGCTTGAAGCCCAGTTTGCGCGCTCCCGCCAAAATGTCTTTGTGAAATCCTTTCCGCCCCCGCACCACCGGAGCAAAAAGGGTGGTTTCCTGACCGTGAAAATCAGTCTGGATACGTGTCAGGATTTGACTGCGGCTCTGAGCCGCCAGCGGCGCACCACACTGCGTACAGTGCTGGACGCCGATCTTGGCGTACAGCAGCCGCAAGTAGTGCGACAGCTCGGTCACAGTGGCAACAGTCGAATTCCGTCCACCCCGACTCATACGCTGCTCAATGGCCACCGTGGGTGGAATACCGGTCAGCAGATCAACATTGGGCCGGGCGAGGACTTTAATGAATTGCCGCGAGTAGGCGGACAGACTGTCAATATAGCGTCTTTGACCTTCGGCGTAGACCAGATCGAATACCAATGTTGACTTGCCTGAGCCGGACAGGCCCGTCACCACCACCATCTGGTCGCGCGGAATATCAACCGAAATGTCCTGCAGGTTGTGTTCCTTGGCGCCAATAATGGCAATGGACTTGCCGCTCCCCACCTCGGCGACAAGCGGCCGTGACTTTGCTTTCCGCCGCTTGGGTCGCGAGCGCCGCCCTGTAGCGACTGAGCCCAGGACTTGCTTCAGATAGCGTCCGGTATGCGAGGCCCGCACCTGGGCGACCTCCTCCGGCGTTCCCTCGGCCACAACCGTCCCGCCCCCGTCTCCCCCTTCGGGTCCGAGGTCTATCAGATAGTCGGCGTATTTAATGACCTCCAGGTTGTGCTCAATGATCAGGACCGAATGACCGCATTCGACCAGTTGATCAAAGGCATTGAGCAGCTTCTGGATATCGGCAAAATGCAGACCGGTTGTTGGCTCATCAAAGATAAACAGCGTGCCCTGGTCAGCGGGGTCTTTGGAGCGCTCCTTCGCAATATGCGTTGCCAGCTTCAGCCGTTGGGCCTCACCACCGGACAGCGTGGTCAGCGCCTGGCCCAGACGCATATACTCCAGCCCGACCGCGGCCAGCGGCGACAGGCGGCGCTTGAGTTCCTTTTGC
The DNA here is from genome assembly GCA_022824615.1 of Candidatus Binatia bacterium. GTDB lineage: Bacteria > Desulfobacterota > Binatia > Bin18 > Bin18 > Bin18. The sequence continues at coordinate 5,668 of JAJDZM010000147.1, forward strand.
GCGCCAAAAAATTCCAGGGCCTCGGCAACGGTAAAATTCAGAATATCGGTCAGACTCTTGCCCTGATAGCGGACTTCCAGCACCTCGTCCCGAAAACGTCTGCCCTGACACTCGGGGCAGGGGACGTACACGTCCGAGAGAAACTGCATCTCGACTTTTTCAAAGCCCTCGCCTTTACACGACTCGCAGCGTCCACCCTCAACGTTGAATGAGAAGGTACTCGGCGTGTAGCCACGGACCCGCGCCAACTCGGTTTGCGACAAGAGCCGCCGCACCGTGTCAAACGCCTTGGTATAGGTGAGCAGGTTGGCGCGCGGTGTTGTGCCAATGGCCGACTGGTCAACAAAAATAATATCGGCCAACTGGTCGCCGCCCAGGATAGCACGACACGCGCCCGGGATACCGACCGGCTCCCCACGCTGCTTTTTGAGGCCGCGATACAGCACGTCTTCCACCAGCGTCGATTTGCCCGAGCCGGACACGCCGGTCATGCACACCAGGCGGCCGAGCGGAAGGGTGACATCGATGTCCTGCAGATTATGCGCACTCGCCCCCCGAACGGTCAGCCTGTCTTTTTTCTTGACCGGCCGGCGTTTCTGCGGGAGTGGAATGGTCAGCCGTCCGGACAGATATTGACCGGTCAACGACTGCTTGTCTTTGAGCAGCTTGGCGTATGGTCCGTTGAACACGATCTCGCCGCCTTTTTCACCGGCCAGGGGGCCCAGGTCGATGACATTGTCGGTCTCGCGAATAATCTCCGGATCGTGCTCGACCACGACGACCGTATTCCCGTTGTCGCGCAGGTCTTGCAGAATACGGACCAGACGCTGGCTGTCGCGCGGATGCAGGCCGATTGACGGTTCGTCCAGAATATACAGGGTGTTGACCAGAGCGGAACCAATCGCCGTGGTCAGGTCCACACGTTCCAGCTCACCGCCGGACAGGGTGCGGGATTGCCGGTCCAGGGTCAGGTATTCCACGCCGACCTCGACCAGATAGCGCAGGCGTTTCCGAATCTCATCCAGCATGAGCTGCGCAACCTGCTCCTGGTAGGCCGTCAGCTTGAGGGCGGCAAAGAATTCCGCGCACACCCCGATGCTCATCAGATTGATATCGGCCAGGGTTTTGCCCCCAACCCGATACAGCAGGCTCTCCGGTTTGAGGCGCGCGCCCTGACAGTCTTCACACGGGAAATAGCCTCGGTAGCGGGCCAGAAAAACGCGCACATGCATTTTATACGTTTTGGTTTCCAGCCACTTGAACCAGCCCCGGACGCCGTAGTAGTCCTCATCGCCTTCCAGGATGGCCTGCTGTTGCTCCGGGCTGAGCGCCTGCCAGGCCACATCGGTCGGGATGTCATGCTGCTCGCAAAAGGAAAACAGCTCGCGCCGCTCCCACTGCGCCGCTTTGATCCGCCAGGGCTTAATGGCTCCCAGTTTCAGCGTCAGGGTCGGGTCGGGGACGATCAACTCCGGGTCAATATCGATCGTGCGGCCAAACCCGCGGCAGGTATCGCACGCGCCGAGCGGGCTGTTGAACGAGAACATATTCGGCACGGGCTCCTGATAGGCAATACCGCACGCCGCGCACTCAAGCTGGTCCGAGAACGGCACCGCGGTGAGAGAGGAAACGTCTCCTTCATCGCGAGAAGAGGCGGGAGGCGTTTTCTCTTTGTGGTCTTCGTCGGGAAAAATCAGCGTCAGGCGGCCCTTGCCATACTGAAAGGCTTGTTCGCATGAATCGTGGACGCGCTTTTTGGAACGAGTGGTTAGGGTCAGACGATCAACCAGCACGGTGCAGGTTTCCGGCTCCGTCTCGGGTCGGTCGGTCAGTTCCTGAATATCGATCGGCTTGCCAGCCACAACGATCCGATGGAAACCGGACTGCAACAGACCGTTGCGGACTTCTTCCCAGGGCAGGCTGGCCGGCGTTGACACGCTGAACGCGACCAGAAAGCGGCAGCCATCCGGCTTTTCTTTGCGCAGCTTTTTATACACCGACTCGGCCGAATCGCGCTCCACCGGCTGACCACATTCCCGGCAGTACAAACTGCCTATTTTGGCAAACAGGAGCTTGAGGTGATCGTGCAGTTCGGTCATGGTCCCGACGGTTGAGCGTGAGGTCCGCACCGGTCGGTTCTGGTCAATGGCAATGGCCGGCAGAATGCCGTCAATACGCTCGACCTGGGGCTTGTCCATCCGGTCGAGAAACTGCCGCGCGTAGGCCGAGAAGCTCTCGACGTAGCGACGCTGACCTTCAGCGTACAAGATATCGAAAGCCAGACTCGACTTGCCCGACCCACTGACCCCGGTCACCACCGTCAGTTGGTGCAGGGGAATCTGCACATCGAGGTTTTTGAGATTGTTCTGGCGCGCGCCAGTTACCCGAATCGAGCCACCACCCGTCCCGTTGGTTTCCAATCCTGCCCTCCCCGTCTAGCACTCGGTGGCCAGGGCGAGATGGGGGGTCCACCTCTGCCGCCGGACCGTTGCCTCCTTCATACTGAGCCGAGTCGGCTGCGTCTAGTCGGGCGTGCGACTTCGCTCTTGTACTACGCTGTTTCTAGTAGAAAACGTAGGCCTCTGGCCGCCTCGTCTACGCCCCGGCGTACATGCTAGAGAGAAAACACGTATGGCCGCCCAGTCCTCTTCACCCTCCACGTCATCCCAACGCATCCTCTTTGTTACTGAGCCGGGCATGGGTCATGTCCATCCGTTGCTGCCGGTGATGCAGACCCTCCAGGCCAAAGGCCACGCCGTTGCCTTGGCCACCAGCCGGCTGTATCAGAAGCGCATCGAGCGCGAGGGCCTGCCGTTCTATCCACTCGGCCCCCACTACTCCGAAGAACGCCTGGAGGAATTTTTTCCGCTCATTCGCTATCTGCGCGCCCATTACCTGCGCGTGAGCTACGACTTTTTGCGTATCTTCATGGCCTCAATACCCACGCGTATCCCGGAACTCCAGCAGATCGCTCGGGTCTTTCAGCCCGGCGTTGTGGTGGCCGGGCCGCTGACCTTTGCCGCCCAGCTCTTTTGCGAGCGGCAAGCACTACCGTGGGCCGTGCTGAGCCCCATGACCCACTTCATGTCCCCGAGCCTGCACGCCCCTCCGGCCGGCTTTCCGCGCGTCGAAACCATGCCCGCAGCCCTCCGTGTTCCCTATCGGCTCGGCCTCAAAGGTGCGCTCCGCATGGCCACAACGCTGATGGCTCCGTGGCGCCTTGCCCTGAATCGCTATCGCCGTCAGTTGAGTCTCCCTTCCCATACCGACCCCCTCTCCCCCCAGGTCGTCGCCCCATACTTGCTCATCCATACCTGTAGCCGGGAATACGATTACAACCGGCCCGACCTGCCACCGCAGGTGCATTATGTTGGTCCGTCGGTCTGGGACCGGCCGATTGACTGGCAAGCGCCGAGTTGGCTGACAGAGGTGCCACAGGGCAAGCCGCTGGTGTATGTCAGCCTTGGCACGGTTTTTAATACGCGCCTGAGCGTCTTCAGAAAAATCATTCGCGCCCTCGGCCAGCTCGACGTCTTCGGACTGGTTGTGACCGGACCAGGTTGTCCGCCCGATCTTTTTTCGGCGGTTCCGTCTAACGTGCGTATCGAGTCGTATATTCCGCAGACGGCACTCCAGGCAGAGCCGAAAACCCGCCCGGCCATGATCATTTCACACGGTGGGGTGAACACCGTGCTGACCGCGCTATCCGACGGGATTCCGTTGCTGTGCATCCCCCTCGGCGCAGACCAGCCCGATAATGCCCAGCGCTGCGTAGACGCCGGAGCCGGGCTACGGCTGGACCGGCGCCTGCTGACGACTGCCCGACTCAAACGCACCATCCGCACCCTGCTCAGCCAGGATTCTTTCACCCGTCAGGCAGATCAGATGCAACGCACTCTGCGCCGACATAATGCTCCCGAGGAAGCCGCTAATCTTATTCTTCGCCTGGCTGAAACCAGGGCGGCCGTCCACCGCACCTCCCCTGACTAGGGAATGGTGGTTCTCTTTCAGTACGTGACGGGGTATAGCAGGGGAAAGAAGAAGGAGTCCCCATGACCACACTGCTCGGTATTTCAGGTAGCCTGACGGCCGGCGGCAGTACGCGGACCGTTGTTGATGCCGCGCTGGCAGCCGCGCAAGCACACACCCCGGATATTACGACCGACGTGATCGACCTGCGTGATGTCACCCTCTCTTTTTGTGACGGGCGGCCACCCGAAGACTACCCGGACGATACCCCCCACGTCCTTGAACGCATCAACGCCGCCGACGCCTATATCATCGGCACACCCATCTATCGGGGTTCCTACACCGGGGCTCTCAAGAACCTGCTCGACCATATTCCGGTTGAAGCCTTTATGGGCAAGGTCGTGGGTTTGATCGGGAATGCCTACACAGACCATCACTACCTCAGCATCGACCAGGAGCTGAAACCGGTATTGGCCTGGTTCAATATGCACCTCGTCCCTGGGAGCGTGTACGTACGAGCCGATCAGATGCAGGGCGGAGAAATTACCGACGAGCGGATACGGGATCACCTGCGTCAGCTTGGGGAAGCCGTCATCAGGCTGTGCCGCAGCCTGCAAGACAGCCCCCAGGGCCCCCCGCCACTAGTCTTATGGCCCCGAAAGAAGTCCTAGATCATACCAGCAGAGACGGCTCTCCATATCCAATCATATGGCTATCCTTGAGTCGATTCAGGAGAAAGTTCGAGACCAAGCATATGAGTTCACGATTCCTCATTTCTTCGAGGAAATGGCTGACGATGATCTCATCTTCGCTGATATTGAGATGGCCATAGCGACCGGAAAGATCAGACGACGATTTACCCACGACCTACGTGGCACCCGATATGAAGTTGTTGGTCCAGCTACCGACAGGCGACAAATCGCAGTGATTTGTAGAATTAAGGAGACAGGAAAGCTCCTGTTTATTACAACCTATGTTGTAGAGTGAGGATATGATGACAAGACAAACTCAATACGACTACGGGGCATGCCATACCTGCGGCGAACGGCTGGAAGAGAGATACGTTAAACAGGACTTCTGGCTCAAAGACACACTCCTCATCGTCGAAGATATCCCCGCCGGAGTCTGCCCTCAGTGTGGAGAGAAAGTCGTCAAGGCCGATATTGGCTTGTGGGTGACAAAGCTCTTGGAAGATTCCTCGCAGGTACAGAAAGCTCGGACCATCCAAGTGCCAGTCGTCAGGTTTGTCGAAGAAGGAGCTTGAGCGCGCCATTGGCGTCGAAGAGAACTGCCGAGATACTTGCGGAGGGTCGGGGAGCCTTATCTTGATAGCCCCTCTTGCGGGCACTTTTCCTTGACGCTTGTCCGCTGGCGGCATACCTTAGCGCCCGACACAGGAGGAAGACCGGATGCGGTTTGTCATCTTCGGGGCGGGTGCGGTCGGCAGCACGGTCGGTGCCCATCTCTCAAAAGCCGGAACGGATGTCCTGCTGATCGGGGACCCCCCTCATATTGAGAAAATCCGGGTGGACGGACTGAAAATGTCCGGTAAGTACGGCGAGTTTGTGGCCACGCCCCCAGCCTGTTCCGCTCTGGACGATTGGCAGTTCCAACCGGACGACGTTGTTTTCCTGTGTGTCAAAACCTATGACACCCCGGTGGCCCTTGAGCAACTGCGCGCCAAGGTCCCGCCCGATACTCCCATTTTCTGTCTCCAGAACACCATGACCAATGAAGAGCTGGCGGTCGAACATTTCAGCCATGTCTATGGTGTGGCTTTGCACCTGGGAGCCCGCTTTGTCTTTCCCGGCGAGGTTGGTCACTTGGGTGGCAATTCGCTGGTGATTGGCCGCTATCCCAGCGGTCTTGACGAGACCGCGGAACAGGTCGTGGCCGCCCTGCAAGACGCCAAGCTGGGCGGGACGCTGACGGACGATATTCTGGCCTGCAAGTGGGCAAAATTCTGCATCAACCTGATGAACGCACCGGCTGCGATTCTCGACCGCTCCGGGCCGGAACTGTTGAACGACCCAGACTCGCGCCGCTTGTGCGGCGACATGCTGGCAGAGGCCCAGCGCGCCCTGGCCCGGGCCGAGATCAAACTCAAAACCCTGCCCGGTGACCAATCCTTGCCGGACATGGTCACCAACCTGGGTCGGACCGACTTTACCCCGCAGCCGTTGCCCGACCGCTCAACCCATGTTTTCCCGTCCATGTGGCAGGATGTGTTCTGCCGGCGGGGCAGAACGGAAGCGCGCTATCTCAACGGTCGGGTCCACGAGATGGGACAACAACTCGGGATTGCCACCCCGATCAACACTCTCCTCACCCAAGTGGTCGACACGATGGCGGAGCGACGAGAACTGCCGGGCACGTATACACTGGCCGATTTGCGCCACATGCTGTAACCCACCGGTCACGCATCAGGATAGCGCCATGCCACACCTGCCCTTCCATCTTGCCCTCCCGGTTCATGACCTGGAGGCTGCCCGGACATTTTATGTTGACCTGCTGGGCTGTTCGGTCGGCCGTGAGAGCACGACCTGGATTGATTTCAATTTTTTCGGACACCAGGTCACCACCCATCTTTCCCCTGAAGCACCCCGACCCGCAGCCACCAATCCGGTTGACGGCAAGCAGGTTCCGGTTCGGCATTTTGGGGTGATTCTCGGCTGGGACGCCTGGCAGGCATTGGCTGGGCAATTGACGCGGTCCGGTGTCTCGTTCCTGATCGAACCCGGTATTCGTTTTCGCGGCCAAGTGGGTGAACAGGCCACCATGTTTCTTTTGGACCCCAGCCAGAACGGGCTGGAGTTCAAGGCGTTCCGAGATCAGGAACAAATTTTCGCTCGATAGGAACCAGTGAACAACAGGAGGACGCTATGAA
>JAJDZM010000268.1 GCA_022824615.1 Candidatus Binatia bacterium
GAAATTGTAGGGGCAACCCCCCGTGGTTGCCCTGTTTGGGCAGGCACAGGAGCCTGCCCAAACCCGGTTATGAACGTCAAACGCGCCTTGATTCTGACCCCCCTGATACTGCTTGTGCTCTTGTTGCAGTCGTACTTCTGGGTGCCGAGCTATGAAAAGCAGTCGGTGGGCAATCCGGCCCGGCTGCGCACCTATATCGAGGGGTCTATTGCCGACGCCAAGATTCTGAATCCCATTCTGAACGCGGATGGGGCGAGCAGCCGCATTACGGATTTCGTCTTCGACGGCCTGCTCGATATGGACGAAAACCTGAACCTGCGCGGCCGGCTGGCGACTGACTGGTCGATTACCGAAAAAGCCTACCTGCTTGCCCGGCCCGAGATGACCCTGCCGGACGGGAGTCCTGCGACTGGGGAGCGGCTGATTGAGGTCCTCTCTCGTGCGCAGGCGAGCGGCAGTCTGCCCGCGCTGGATGGTCTGCTCCTTTCTCTCCGGCTCCTGCCTGCCGAAGAAAGAACTGAGACGCTCACCCTTGTGGAACCCGACGAGCAGGGAAACCCGTCGCCGACCCCGGTAGCGGTGACGATTCGGACTCCGCAGCGGGTCGAGTTCACCCTCAGCCGGGTGGACCAGGATTTCTTTACGCGCCTGACTCCGCTGCTGGACGCAGCTTATTTCCAGGATTTCCCCTACGCCGACCACATCACGGTTGCCGATGTCGCCCTGCGCGAGAAAGTGCAGCCGCGGTTTCCGGCCTTATTGCCCGTGGCAGAGCATAATCCGATTATCCTGTTTCACCTGCGACGGGGGGTCCGCTTTCATGACGGACACCCGTTCGACGCCGGCGATGTCAAATTCACGTATGAAGCCATCATGAACCCGCGCAACATCTCGCCCCGGACCTCGGACTATGAGCCGATTAAACGGATTGATATTCTCGATCCCCACACGGTTCAGGTCACCTATAAGCGCCTGTATTCGCCGGCCATTAACGCCTGGACGATGGGCATTCTGCCCGAGCATCTGCTGAACGCTGCGGCAATGGAAAAAGAAATGACCGAGCGCGGGCTGTCGGACGCGGCGCGGGCCAGTTTTGGGATGCGCGATAGTCAGTTTAACCGTCAGCCGCTCGGGACCGGTCCCTTCCGGTTTGTCGAGTGGCAGGGGGATGAGTTTATCCATCTCGTTCGTAACGAAGATTACTGGGAGCGTACCCCCGAGTATGAACACTATTATTTCCGCGTCATCCCCGAGTTGCTGACCCAAGAGGTTGAATTCAAGAGTGGCGCCATCGACGCCTACGGCGTGCAGCCGCACCAGGTGGCCCGATACAAACAGGAGGAGGCGTATCAGTCGTTTTCCAGCCTGGGCTTTGGCTATTCCTATATCGGCTATAACAATCGCAATCCCTTATTTGCCGATAAGCGGGTGCGGCGCGCCTTGGGCATGGCCATTAATATCGATGAGATCATTACCTATCTGTTGTACGGAGAAGGCGAGCAGATCACCGGACCCTATCCGCGCCAGACCGAGTGGTATAACCCGACGATTTCTCCCCTCCCGTATGACCCGGAGGGCGCGCAACGCCTGCTCGAAGAAGTGGGCTGGCAGCGCAATAGCGAGGGCTGGCTGGAGAAAGACGGGCAGGTGTTTGAATTCAATCTCATTACCAACAACGGCAACCTGATCCGTGCCAATATCATGACCATCGCTCAGGACGCCTGGAAAAAGATCGGGGTCAAATGCAATACCCAGGTCTTTGAGTGGGCAGTTTTCCTCAAGGACTTCGTCAATACCGGCTCGTTTGACGCGGTGGTCCTGGGCTGGAGCATGGGCATCGATCCCGACCTGTATCAAATTTTCCACTCCAGTCAGGCCGGACCCCAGCAGTTGAATTTTGTCGGCTATACCAGCCCGGAGGCGGATGCGCTGATCGTCCGTATCCGCCAGGAGTATGACCTTGACCAACAGCGTGCCCTGGCCCATCGCCTGCACCAGGTGATTGCCGACGACCAACCCTACACCTTTCTGTACGTCGGGCTGGCGACCCGCGTCCTGGACAAAAAAATCGTCCTGGTCGAAAGAGCGGCCGACGGCCGTGAGCGCTATGAAAAAATCTACCCCACCAAGAGCGGCAGCATTGCCTTTTATTTCAACAAGTGGCGTAAGCTCGAATTTACGCCCGCCTTTTAGGACCGATCATGTGGGTTTTTCTGCTGCGTGCCATTCTCCAGCGGCTGGTTCTCCTGGTCGTGATTTCGATGATCGCCTTCTCGATCGTCCATCTCGCGCCCGGTGAACCCAGCGAGGTCGATCCCGCCAACCCGCGCATGAAGCCCGAGGACATTGCGCGTATTCGCGCCGCCTTCCATCTGGACGAACCCCTGTCCGTGCAGTACGTCTACTGGCTGCGCGACCTGGCAACCGGCGAGCTGAAATCGTTTAAGGACAGCCAGCCGGTGCTGCCAAAAATCTGGCGCCGGTTTCTTAATTCTCTCCCGCTCTTCATCTGTGCCACACTGATTGTGTGGAGTCTGTCTTTTCCGACCGGCATTCAGGCCGCCATCCAGCGCGGCTCTCCATTTGATCGCACCACGACCTTTGTGGCCTACGCCTTTATATCCATCCCCGGCTTCTTTCTGTCCTACCTTGCCATTCAATGGGTCGTGGAGCTCTTCAACGTCCCCATCATCGGCATGCGCACCTTTGGTATGGAAAACGCGCAGCCGGTCTTTCGCTGGATGGACCGGTTATGGCATCTGGTCGTGCCGTCCGTGATGTCGGCGATTGCCGGCATTGCCATTCTGTCCCGCTACGTCCGGTCTCAGATGCTCGAAGTGGTGCGCCAGGACTATGTGCGCACCGCGCGGGCCAAAGGATTGCCCGAAGAGAGCGTGATCTACCGTCACGCCTTGCGTAACGCCCTGCTGCCGTTTGTGACGATGTTCGGCTTTTTGTTGCCGGGCCTGATCGGCGGCTCGGTGATCTTTGAACAGATCTTCGCCTGGCCGGGACTTGGGCGATTGGGCTATGAGGCGATTCTCGCCCGGGATTTTCCCGTTATCCTGACGATTAACTTTATTGCCGCCACGCTGACACTGGCCGGCACCCTCGTCTCGGACATCCTCTACGCCGTGGTTGATCCACGTATCCGGTTGCAATGAGCGAGGAAACAGGGGGTAGGGACTAGGGATTAGAGGAACGGAAAGAGTTCATGGCAACTGCTCGCACTACCCAACCCCCCCTGGGGGAGACGGAGCTGCCGAAGCCCGAAACTCCGCTGCAGGAAGCCTGGCGCATCTTCCAGAAAGATCGGCTCGCCCTCAGCGGTCTGGTTGTACTTGTCCTGCTGGTCGCGATGGCCGCCGCCGGGAAAGTGTTGACCGAGTGGGTCATTGTTTTCGACCCGGCCACCGTGCGCCTGCCGGATAAATTCCTGCCGCCCTTTTCCTCTGTCTCCCAGGCGCTCATCCCGGCCGCCCACCACCCGCTCGGAGGAGTCTATCTGCTCGGGACGGACGAACTGGGCCGGGACGTGTTTGCGCGCATGTTGCAGGGTTCGTTTGTGTCCTTATCGATCGGCTTTATTGCGGTTGGCATCTCGGTCACGATCGGCATTATTCTCGGCGGTCTGTCCGGTTTCTACGGCAACGTCAAGCTCGGCCTGATCTCGGTCGATACGCTCATCATGCGCTTTACCGACATCATGCTGTGCTTTCCGACGTTTTTTCTGATTCTGACCGTCGTGGCCCTCCTTCCACCGAGCATTTACAACATCATGATTGTGCTTGGTCTGACCAGTTGGATGGCGACCGCGCGTTTCGTGCGGGCCGAGTTTTTGGCTCTGCGGGAACAGGACTTTGTGGTGGCCGCCCAGGCGCTGGGCCTACCCGAGAGCCGGATCATCTTTCGGCATATGGTCCCGAACGCTATCGCCCCGGTTCTGGTCTCGGCCACGATCGGGGTGGCCGGTGCCATTCTGACCGAATCGGGCCTCAGTTTTCTCGGGTTCGGAGTGCAGCCGCCGTATGCGACCTGGGGCAATATCCTGGCCAGCGGCCGGGGGTTTATTTTTGATGCGCCGTGGTTATTCTTTATTCCCGGTCTCGCCATTTTTATCGTGGTCCTGGCGTTTAATCTGGTTGGCGAGGGACTGCGTGAGGCCCTCAACCCGCGCCTGCGGAATAAAGGGTAAACGTGTCCTCTACTAGACATGCAGATGGCGACACGTTTACCCTTTGCTGAACGGTATGGCCCAGCCACTTCTTACTATTTCCGCTCTGCACGTCTCATTCTTCACCGAGCAAGGCGAAGTCAGAGCGGTCCGGGGCATCGATCTTGAGATCCAGCCGGGCCAGACTCTGGCGCTCGTCGGTGAGTCGGGCTGCGGCAAATCGGCTACGGCCCTGTCGATTATGCGTCTCATCGAATCTCCGGGACGGATCGTCAGCGGCTCTCTGGTGTACAACGACCGCGACCTGGCGCAGTTATCCGAGGCCGAGTTGCGCTCCATTCGTGGCAAATCCATCGGCATGATTTTCCAAGAGCCGATGACCTCGCTGAATCCGGTTTTCACCATCGGCCATCAGATCGGCGAGGTGCTGCGACTCCATCAGGGACTGTCGGTACGCGAGGCCGACCAGGAAGCCGGGCGCTTACTGGAAACCGTCGGGATTCCCTCTCCGCGCCAACGGCTCGAACACTATCCGCACGAGCTGTCCGGCGGAATGAAACAGCGGGTGATGATTGCCATGGCGCTGGCCTGCCGTCCGGACCTGTTAATTGCCGACGAACCAACTACCGCCCTGGATGTCACGGTCCAGGCTCAGATTCTCGATTTACTCGCCCGCCTCCAGGACGAGCTGGGCATGGCGATTCTGCTGATTACGCATAACCTCGGCGTTGTGGCGCAGTTCGCTCAGGACGTGGCGGTCATGTACGCGGGAAAAATTATCGAACGCGCCCAAGTCCGTCCGCTGTTTCACAACCCGCTCCACCCCTACACCCAGGCATTGCTCCAGGCCGTACCGCGTCGAGGGCGGCGCTCCAAACGTCTGGCCGCGATCACCGGCAGCGTACCTTCGCCGTTACACTATCCGCCGGGCTGTGCCTTTGCCGCCCGCTGTCCGGCAATGCTCGATGACTGTCCAATCAGACAACCAGCGCTGATTACAGTTGAGCCTAATCATGAAGCGTCGTGCTGGTTGCATAAGGAAACAGGGGTTAGGGACTAGGGGTTGGAGATTAGAGGAACGGAAAGAAATTCATGGCAACTGATCACACCACCCAACCCCCAGCCCCCAATCCCCAATCCCCCCTCGTAGAGCTTCGCAACCTCAAGAAATACTTTCCGGTCCGCAGCGGAGTCTTCTCGCGCGTCTCGGCCTGGGTCAAGGCGGTGGATGCGGTATCGTTTACCATTCAGCCCCGAGAAACATTTGGCCTGGTCGGCGAGTCGGGCTGCGGCAAAACTACAGTCGGCCGGGCGCTCTTGAGACTGATCGAACCCACCGGGGGCGAAGTATTTTTCCAGGGCCGGGACTTTTGCCGGTTCTCTGCTGCGCAGGTGCGTCAGGCCCGGCAACAGATGCAGATGATCTTCCAGGACCCGTATAGTTCGCTGAATCCGCGTATGACGATTGGTGCGATTATCGGCGAGGCGCTTAAGGTGCACGGTCTGGCACGGGGCGAAGTGTTGGACCGCCAGGTCGGCGCGCTGTTGGAGCGGGTCGGCTTGGCAGCAACGTATCGGTCTCGCTATCCGCACGAATTTTCGGGCGGACAGCGGCAGCGCATCGGCATTGCGCGCGCGTTGGCCCTGGAGCCGCAGTTTATCGTGTGTGACGAGCCGGTCTCGGCGCTGGACGTTTCCATTCAGGCCCAGATTCTGAACCTGCTCCAGGACCTGCAAAACGATCTGGGACTCTCGTATTTATTTATTTCCCACGACCTGAACGTAGTCGAATATATCGCCGACCGGGTGGCCGTGATGTACCTCGGCAAATTGGTTGAAGTCGCTCCGGTCGACGAACTCTTTCGTAATCCCCAGCACCCGTACACCCTGGCGCTCATGTCGGCCAATCCCGTTCCCGACCCGACGGTCCAGACCCAGCGGACCGTCCTGACCGGCGATGTGCCTTCGCCCTTGAATCCGCCGTCAGGCTGCGCGTTTCACACCCGTTGTCCTCAGGCGCTGGAGCGCTGCAAGACCACACCGCCGCCACTCGTCCGCAGCGGACAGGGAACAACCGAGCATAGCGTCTGGTGCCATTTATACGGGGAGGGAGCGACCGGGTAGGCGGCTTTCGGCAGTTCCGTCCCGTACCGGGGCGGGCCGGCGTGTAACGCCGCGCGGATTCATCCTTCGGCGTGCCCCTCCGGGTCCGGAGCGGCTACCGACCCTTTTGCTCCCCCTCCTCGTCGGTGTCCTTCTTGCGGCTGGAAACGACCTCATCAATCACGCCGTAATCCAGGGCCTGCTTGGAGGTCATGAACATATCCCGGTCCGTGTCCTTTTCAATTTTCTTGAGGGTCTGGCCGGTATGTTTGACGAGAATGTTGTTGAGCTCCTCCCGGATGCGCAGCACTTCCCTGGCATGAATGTCGATATCGGCCGCCTGGCCCTGCACGCCGCCGAGCGGTTGGTGCAGCATGATCCGGGAATGCGGCAGGGCAAACCGTTTGCCCGGTGCCCCGGCGGTCAAGAGCACTGCGCCCATACTGGCCGCCTGGCCGACACACATGGTGGACACGTCGGGGGTGACGTACTGCATGGTGTCATAGATAGCCAGCCCAGCGGTCACCGAGCCGCCCGGCGAGTTCACATACAGGTGAATATCCTGCTCGGGCTCTTCAGATTCGAGGAAAAGGAGCTGGGCCGCGATCACATCGGCCACCGCATCGTTGACCTCGGAACCGAGAAAAATAATCCGGTCTTTCAGTAAGCGGGAATAAATATCATAGGTCCGTTCACCCCGACCGGTCTGTTCGATCACGTATGGTACATAGTTCATGATAGACGCATCCTAATCATTTATAGGTGTCAGGGCAACTTCCCTCATTATCAGCAAAGTAGATGGTCAAAGATTACAGGAGGAGTCAATAAGCGAGGCATTTGACAAGATTATGGGCGGGCTGAAGGATGCCCGTACCTACTTGAACGGCAAGCATGACGGTTTTGTGGTGCATGAAGTCAAAGTGCCCGAGCTTGAGATGGCTACCATTTGGGCCACATGCAGGTGCAGACGACCACGCACTGTATGGATGACGAACAATTAGGTCACAACGCACTTACCCATGAGGCTATCCACATTTTCACTGGAAAGTATTTTATCAGCACTTTAATGAAAAAGACGATTTGAGCGAAATCCGTTGATATTTTTCACTATAATATATATTTTCATTGTATGGTGAAAACTAGCCAAACAGTGAAAAAAATAGAAGCCATGGCCGTTGATGCTGTCCGTGACCTGCTCGGCTGTGTACCGAACATAGAGATCAGCGAGGTTCGCCAAGAGCAGATTCTGGCGCCCGGCTATTGTATTAATGGGTGGATTGCCTTTAGCCATGGCGGTATTAATTATGCGCTCATCATAGCGATCAAAGCAGATGGGTCACCGCGCTTTGCCCGATCTGCCGTCTATCAACTCGAGAGCTATATGGCGCATGCGCTTCAGTCCAATCGCGATGATGTCACTCCGCATTTAATCCCGATGGTGGTTAGCTCCTACCTGTCTTCGGAGTCGCGGTCGATCTGCACCGATCACAATGTCGCTTGTCTCGATCTTGTCGGTAACGCGTACCTCTCTTTCGACAGTGTCTATATCGAACGATCCGTCGCAGACAGACCAAAGTCCGAAACGCGTGCTCTGCGGTCAATGTTCGCTCCGAAGGCGGCCGCAATCTTGCGAGCGCTCCTGCGAGATCCAGACCGGGCATGGCGTGTCACCGACTTGGCCGAAGCAGCCAATGCGAGCCTCGGCCACGTGAGTAACGTTCGCAAAGCCCTGCTTGCACGGGAATGGATCGAAAAACAGCACGACGGCGTCGTCCTTGTCCAGCCGAATGCGCTATTGAAGACATGGCGCGAGAATTACCGCCAGCCGACTGGTCAACGTATCAGCGGATATACGCATCTCCACGGGGAACAACTCGGCAAACGGTTGTCGGGAAAACTAAATCCGCACCCACAGCGTCCACGCGCAATTTACTCGTCAAATTCGTCCGCTCAATGGCTTGCGCCCTTCGTCCGGGGCGGCACTCATAACTTCTATGCCGACGAACCCGGTGCTCGCATGCTAAAAGAGACGTTGAAGCTGACTCATGCCGCAAAGGGGGCGAATGTCATCCTGCGTATCCCTAATGATGAGAGTCTGTTCGAAGACGCTGTTCAGCCGGCGCCGGATATTTTCTGCACGAGTCCGATCATTACCTACCTCGATCTGTGGAACGGCAACGATCGAGACCGTGAGGCCGCCGACCATATAGCCACAAAGTGCTTTCCATGGTTATGAGAGAACCTCAATTCGCCGCCGACTATGATGACCGGACGACAATGGCGGTCAAATCTGTACTGATCGAGATCGGTCAGATCCTCGGCAGCTTTGAAGGCAAGTTTGCGATCATCGGCGGCGCTGTTCCCTGGCTGTTGCTGAGCGAAGCGGACATGCCCCATATCGGCACTGGAGACGTGGACCTCGGTCTCGACCCCTCCGCCCTGGGTGACGGTGAATACGTTCGACTTGTCGAAGCCCTCCAACAGCATGGCTACAATCAACGGGGTAATCTTCGGCGTTTTCAACTCGTACGCACCGTACCCGCCTCGGACGACGGGTCCGACATCGATGTCGTCGTCGACTTTCTAATGCCACGTGACGCTGAGATCACAAAAAATACGCCGCCACTTATCAGCCAGTTTGCCGTCCAACGTGCCGACGGTGCCGACTTAGCGCTCAGGTTCTATCAGATGGTCGCCGTCGAAGGCGATATGCCCGATGGCGGCAGCAATCGCGTTCACATCGCCGTGGCGTCGATTCCTGCCCTGTTAGCCATGAAAGGTTATGCCATCACCAATCGTCTGAAACATAAGGACGCCTATGACATCTACTATTGCATCCGAAATTTTCCAGATGGCATTGATGCTCTCGTCGAGGTGACACGACCGTTTCTTGATCTTGAAACGGCCCGGCAAGGCTACTGTCTGATCTCGGACAAATTCCGCAACGTTGATGATTTCGGACCGACCGGTGTCAGAAGATTCGTGGAAGGCTCCGACGTGCTTGGTGATCGCACAGCGGATCAATGGCAGCAGGATGCCTTTGGACAGGTTGACGCTTGGCTCAGAGGGCTTGGCTTGAGGTAATCATGGGCAGGAAGTCGAATAGCAAGGTCCGTAGCATGGACATGCCGATCCTCGACAAGGTGTTCATCATGGAAGACGGCTTTGTGCTCAATTTTTCCAATAGAACCTTCGCCGAGTTCTTTCACGAAGAACTCCAGGTCGATATCGACAATCCTCGTTGGGCCGTTCAGGGTGGAAGTAAGGCAAAACGCCTACGCTACTACTTGAGGCAGGCGGATCGACAAACAGCGCTTGAGACGCTGAATGCGCTATGGGAGTACCGTGAAGCGAGCAGTGTGACCTACGACTATGCGAATCTTGAAGACTCGGTACGGATTGCATTCTTCAGGATCATTGAACGGCTCGGGGGCAAGCCACCAGCACACGAAGTATCTAACACTACGCTGTCCGAATCACGGGTCGATGAAGTGGCGTCCTCATCTCTTGCTGGTCGTTTGCTTGATCTCTCCAAGATGCAGCCACAGGCTCGCGGCTATGTGTTCGAGAAATTTTTGAAGGATATGTTTGATGCATACGGATTGTCTGCACGCGCCTCCTTCCGCCTAGTGGGCGAGCAGATCGACGGCAGTTTTGTTTTGGGAAATGACACCTATTTGCTTGAAGCAAAATGGACTAATTCCCTAACCGGTGTGGAGACGCTTCGCTCTTTCAACGCCAAGGTCGAGGACAAGGCGAAATGGTCACGCGGCCTTCTTTTGAGCTATAGCGGCTTCACACCTGAAGGGCTCGCTGCATTCGGACGCGGCAAAAGCGTCGTTTGCATGGATGGCCGTGATTTACATGACATCCTGTCGCGTCGGCTTAACTTTGCGGCCACGCTCGCGATGAAGGTTCGGCGGGCGGCCGAAACAGGCCAACTCTTCGTCCGTGTGAGTGACCTCGTTCCCACGTCCAATCTCTGAAAACCAGTGCCTTTGCTTTTCCGTACATGTCATCGATATCAGATAGGCCCTCTTCTTCTCCATTACTGCCATTCTCTCGTTCTCACATAACGAATTGCTGCAAGGGCGGCTGTGGCTCCATCTCCGGCAGCGGACACGAGCTGCCGTGAGGAATCGTTGCGAACATCGCCGGCAGCCAGGACGCCGGGCGTTGCCGTCCGCATCCACAGATCGGTCACAATCTGTCCCTGCGCATTGAGCGGAACCAGGTCTCCCAGAAATTGCGTATTGGCCGTCAGACCAATGTAGAGAAAGACGCCGGCGACATCCAGCGTGGATGGTGTCCCTCGGGTAACATCTTCAAGCTGTATCCGTTCGACGCCGGTGTCGCCTTCGACCGCCCGCAAGGCACTGTTCCAGCAAAAGGAGAGCTTGTCGTTTGCCTGTGCCCGTTCCTGCAAAAGCTGACAGGCGCGCAGCGCAGCGCGTCGATGAATGACCGTGACGTGCGAGGCGTATTGGGTGAGATGGAGTCCTTCATCAATCGCGGCATCCCCTCCGCCTACAACAGCTACCGGTTGATCCATAAAAAACGCGCCGTCACAGGCCGCACAGTGCGAGACCCCTTTACCGACAAACTCTTCTTCACCCGGAATGCCGAGCGTTGAAAAACTCGACCCGGTGGCGACGATCAGCGCTTTGGTGTGCACGGTCCCGCTGTCCGTTTGCAGCACGAGTACTTCGCCGTCCCGCCGGACGGCAATGACCTCAGTCAGTTGCATCTCAAGCCCGAGGCTGGTGGCCTGCTGTTGCAGCAGCGGCCCCAGGGTATAGCCGGCGACGCCATCAGGAAATCCCGGATAGTTCTCGATATGCTCACAATTGAGCACCTGTCCACCGGCAGAAAAACGTTCGAGCAGAAGCGCTCGGCAGCGGTCACGCGCCGCGTACAGGCCGGCCGTGAATCCGGCCGCACCGCCGCCAATGATAATGATGTCGTAGGGCTGTGGCATAAGTGTATCCTCAAGTGTCACGGTCAAAAAAGTGACGAGTATCATAGCTGAGCGCTTGGCGTTCAGCTATCTACTGAATATAAAGAGCAGCAGATGGAGGGCGAAGAGCACGGTCAAACAAAGGGGAAACGGGTATGAACTGGAGAGAGCGCATTCGCGTTGATCCCAAGATTTGTCACGGAAAGGCCTGCATCAAGGGGACACGCGTAATGGTTTCTGTGGTGTTGGACAACCTCGCTGCAGGAGAAGATCCAGTCGATATTATGCGAGGCTATCACCTCGAACGTGAGGATGTTGAAGCAGCTATACGGTATGCCGCCGAGTTAGCGCATGAGCGGATTATTCCTTTGGCGACAGGACCTGCATAATGCGCTTTAAGATCGACGAGAATTTGCATGACGATGTCGCAGAAGTCTTACGAGGTCGAGGGCATGATGCTGAGACGGTCTATGGGGAAGGACTGCAAGGGAAAGATGATCCGAGCATTGCCGCTCGGTGCCAGCAAGAGGGACGAGCGCTCATCACGCTTGATCTGGATTTTGCCAATATCACTGTCTATCCTCCACAGAATTATCCCGGTTTGATAGTCCTCCGCGTAGCGGATCAAAGTCGGACGCGAATTTCACGTGTGTTTGAGCAGGTACTCGACGTAATAGACCAAGAACCATTGCCGGGGCATCTCTGGATTGTTGAGGAGCATCAAATCCGAATTCGAGGGACAAGCGAGTAAGCTCGGACGTGGGAGGGGCTGGGTTGGCATTGTCCGGTCCTCCCAAATTTGCCATATGGAGGGGTATGTCCGGTGTACTGTTCTGGGATCGGTTTCGACGCGCGATGGCGCATGCGTTTGCCACCGACCCGGCAGCCGCACCACTTTCCCCGCAGGACCTTCAGTTGCTGCAAAAGGTGGCCGACGCCGTTGTGAGTCGGAGACTTGAGACACCGGCGGTCCTCTTGCTCGAATCCAGTGAACCGCTCAATTTTCTGAGTAGTCAGATCGTTCACGGGCTGCGGCCTTTTCTTGATCTGGTGTGCGCGCCGGCGGAAACGGAACGCTTGGCCGGCATACTGGAGCGGAGAGATGCCGTATCACGCCTCGTTCGGCTTATTCATGAGCGATCGACCCCTCCACGTTCAACCGGGAAATCCGCCCCTTCGCTATGAGCCCTGAAGACCGGAGCGTCATCCTGACAACGCAGAACACCCCCGACCCGTCCACCGGATACCGGTACCGAAGCAAGCGCCCCGGTTCGTTTTTACTCCTTGGGCTCGTACTCGTCCTTTTGCTGGAGGTGCGGGCATTGGCCGCCGGTCCTCTCCTGACCGGTGAGGCCTTTGATATGCCGGGAGACGGCGGGGGTAGCATCGGTCTGCGCTGGCAAGGACATTTTGAAGAGACGGGGGCGGCGCATTACCAGATTGTGCTCAGCGACCGGGAGCAGGGCGTATTTCAGTTGGTCGCAACGATTCCGGCCGATACTCACTACGAAAAAGACCGCGTGGCTCCGTGGTGGGTGGTCGGCACTCCCCAACCGCGGACGCATTTCTTTCAGGTCAGCACGGCCGCCGATAGCCCGCTGCTGGATGGGACGCGCTATTTTGTGAAAATTTGTGCGCGCCTTGGGGACGAGCAATTCGAGAGTCCGGTGTTCTCCGCCGTGCCTCAGCCGAACTGGTTTCAGTGGGCCAGGCTCAACAATTTTCTCTTCATGCTCGCCTTCGGTGCGGGGGTGCTGCTCTCGATTCGCTCGGCACGCACGCAGCCCGCGCTCTTTCTGCGTCGTATTCCTGGCATTGATGCGGTCGAAGAGGCGATTGGTCGGGCGGCGGAAACGGACCGTCCGATTCTCTACCTGACCGGCAGTGGCGAGTTAACCGGCCGCGGCGACGCATCCAATATGTCGACCATTGCGGCCACCGTTCTGCTGGGCGAGGTGGCGAAGCGGTCGGCCGCGTCCGGGACCGCCATTACAGTCCCGCACCGCTCGCCCATTGTCATGGCCATTGCCCAGGACATGGTCAAAGACGCCTACCGGACGGCCGGGCGCCCGGATGCCTATGCTGACGAGAGTAATTTTTTTATTGCCGCCGACCAGTTTGCGTATACCGCGGCGGTTGACGGCATCATGCTGCGCGAGCGGCCCGCAGCGAATTTTTTTATTGGCTATTACTACGCGGAGTCGCTGCTGTTAGCTGAGACCGGCGCCGCAACCGGCGCGATGCAGATTGCCGGAACGGACGCCGAGCACCAGTTGCCGTTTTTTGTGGCGACGTGTGATTACACCCTGATTGGCGAGGAGCTGTACGCCGCCAGCGCGTATCTCTCGCGCGACCCCGCGCTGGTCGGCACGCTCCGTGGCCAGGACTTGGGAAAAGGATTCTTGCTCGTCGGTCTGGTGGTGGGAACAGGACTGCTCACCCTCGGTGAGGTGACGGGCGTGACCATCTGGGAGATGGCCGTGCAGATATTTCACGATTTTCGCTAGATACAGACGGGAGAAAAATGCGTTTCTGGCAACAGACTCTACCCCTCTTGATCACGTTTGTGTTCGGGCTGGCGTTGGTTCTGCAATACTATGTACCCCATCCTGCCTCGGAGCATTTTTTGCAGGAGATTTCACTCTGGAGTCAAATTATTGCCGGGTTCGCTATCGTGCTTGGCGTCGGGAGCTTGCTGTCATCGCATTACCAAAAAATCGCGCGCCAGGAATCGGGCTGGGGCTATAGTGCCGTGCTGTTTGTGTCGATGCTGACCGTGTTCGGGGCCGGGCTGTGGGCTGAGGGAAAAGCCGAGGGAACGTTTTTCGGTTGGCTGTACGACTATGTCCTGGTTGCGCTTCAGGGAACGATGTTCTCGCTGCTGGCTTTTTTTGTCGCGTCCGCGGCCTACCGAGCCTTTCGGGCGCGCACGCTTGAGGCGACGATTCTGCTCAGCGCGGCAGTCCTGGTGATGGCGGGTCGGGTTCCCCTGGGTGAGTCGCTGCTGCCTGGAGTCGGCGCATTTGCCGACTGGATCATGACTGTGCCGAACACGGCCGCCCAACGCGGGATACTGATTGGCGTCAGTTTGGGCGCCATTGCCACCTCAATCAAAATCATTTTTGGGATCGAGCGCGCCTATCTGGGCGGAGGACACAACAACGGTGCGTAAGTTTGCCGCTCGGCTGTTGCAATTGGACCGGCGTTTCATCTTTGTGCTGATGAGCGTGGTGACGGTGCTGCCTCTGCTCTACCCGCTGGGCTTGCCCGTCCGTATTTCGCCGGAAACGCAGCAGCTCTACGATATGCTGGAACGCCTGCCCGAGCGTTCGGTGGTGCTCTTGTCGCTGGATTACGACCCCGCTTCCAAGCCCGAGCTCTACCCCATGACCGTTTCTCTCTTACACCACGCTTTTGCCAGAAACCTGCGGGTTGTGGCCCTGACCCTGTGGCCAGCGGGCACGAGTATGGCGGAGGCCGCGGTTACGCACGAGGCCGAAGAAGCCGGAAAAACAGACGGGACGGACTATGTCTTCCTCGGTTACGGACCTGGGGAAGCCAACGCCATTATCAGTCTGGGGCAGAGTCTGACCACCGCCTTTCCGACCGACTATGCGGGCCGAAAAACCGAGACGCTGCCCGTGCTCGCAGGGGTCCGCAGCTTACGTGATATTGACTACGCCATCAGTCTCAGCGCCGGCTTTCCCGGCCTCGATACCTGGTATGTCTACGGCAAGGAAAAATATGGTTTTGAACTGGGCGGGGGCTGTACCGCGGTCAGTGCGCCCAAGTTCTACCCCTTGCTGCAAACCGGACAAATCAACGGCCTGCTCGGCGGACTCCGTGGTGCGGCCGAATATGAAACCCTCCTCAATCAGACCGGCAAAGCGACCGCGGGCATGGATGCGCAGTCAGCCACCCATTTTCTGATTATCGGTCTGATCATTGTCTGCAACCTCTGCTACCTGCTGAGCGGGAGAAAAGAGTGAACGTGTTCTCCACGAGACGTGCAGACAGTGGACACGTTGTGACTCTTTGGGGCGCGTATGAGTCCTGAGACGCTGTGTGGGGCCTGGGTGGCCGCGGGTTTAAGCCTGTGTATCTATTCGTTTCTGTACCGGGATAATCCGTTTTTCAAGCTGGGCGAGCACATCTTTGTCGGCGCGTCGGTCGGCTATCTACTGGTCATTACCTATCATGAGGTCATACTCAAGAAGCTGGCCGTGCCGCTTGTCGAGCAGCACGAATGGCGTCTGGTCATACCACTCGTTCTTGGCCTGTTGATGCTCGCGCGGTTTGTGCCCCGTCTCGCCTGGACCAGCCGTCT
>JAJDZM010000128.1 GCA_022824615.1 Candidatus Binatia bacterium
CCCGTCGCCCCCGCTGGCGGCCGGCAGGGTCAGATTGACGGGCGTGCCCACCGTCAGGGTGGCGCTATAGGTGCCAGAGCCAAAACTCGGGGCCTCGTCGCCCGCAGCCAGGATGGTGATGGTGTAGGTTCGCGTAGCGCTATCGGGGTTGCTTGCGTCGCTGTCGGTGACGGTGTAGGTGGCAGATGTCGCCGCCTGGGCGGTGGTGGGCGTGCCGCTCAGCACCCGCGTCTGGCTGTTAAACGCCAGGCCCGCTGGCAGCGGGGATAAACGGTAGCGCAATGCCCCGTCGCCCCCGGTGGCGGCCGGCAAGGCCAGATTGACGGGCGTGCCCACGGTCAGGGTGGTGTTATAGGTGCCGGCGCCAAAGCTGGGCATCTGGTCCACCACGACTTGGGGCGTTCCCGAGGTGGCGGCGGACCAGTCCCCCCACCCGCCGGCGTTGGTGGCCCGCACGCGCACTTGGTAGGCGGTGCCGTTGGTCAGGCCGGGGA
The DNA here is from genome assembly GCA_022824615.1 of Candidatus Binatia bacterium. Taxonomy (GTDB): domain Bacteria; phylum Desulfobacterota; class Binatia; order Bin18; family Bin18; genus Bin18. The sequence continues at coordinate 495 of JAJDZM010000128.1, forward strand.
TGGTGTAGGTGGTGGCGGAGGCCGACAGGTCGGCCCGGCCCACGTCGATCCCTTCCCAGAACCACTCGCTGAAACTGCTCTCTTTCCATTGGACGGTGTAGTCCTCCAGGGCGGAGCCGTTGGCGGCGGGGGCGCGCCAAGTGACGGTCAGTTGCCCGTCTGCGGCACGCACTTGGGGGGCCGCCGGGGCTGCCGGCGGGTGGGTCACTGATCCGGTGGCCGAGCAGGTGGCCTGATACAGGCTGTGCAACATATTCTCTCTCTCAGGAAAAAAGATGTTGTCCCCCACGCCAAGAGGAGTGCCTACATCGAGGAACATGGTGTCCGGAGACAGGATCCACCGCGGTCCGCCCCTTCTATTCCCAAGGGGGGCGGAGCCTCGGGAAAAGAGGGTGGTGAGGGTGGCGGTGGACACGTCGTACCGGAAGGTGTCGCTCCGGTCATGTTTCCCGTCGCCGTTGCTGTCCCATCTTCCCGTAAAGATGAGGACGTTCCCATCGGGGCTCACATATTCAAAGTCCAGCTTCTTGCCCGCCAGGGGGGCAAGGCGGCTATCGGTCAGTTGGGTCAGCGTGGCGGTTCCGGCGTCAAATAGAAAAATTTCTCGGCTCGCCCGCTCGGGATACTGGCTCAAAAAGAAATACCGGGGAGGGTCCGACCCCACAAACAACATGTGTCCGTCTATGGCCATTTGACGACTGTAGAAGGGCGGAGAATCCTTGCTGGGGATGTTGGTGAGCGGCACGCCGGGCGGGCGGACGATGGTAGGGAACACCCCGTCTTGGGTGACCTGGGTCAGGGTGTCCGTGCTGGTGTCACGAACGAAAATCTCGTCAGTAACAACCAGCGTGGGCTCCCATTCCTTATTGAGTAAAACGTACCGCCCGTGCCGCTGGGTGGGATAGCTGCTAAAATTAAAAACCTCGCGAGAGACAGTGTCCGTTGCTATGTCATATTCCTGGAGCTTGTTGCCGCCGTGGTCCCAGAAGAGGAGGGCCGTCCCATCACTGTTCATCCCTGCATACCAGGTCAGATTACTCCTGGAAATCGTGAGGAGGTCGCCGGTTGATATGTCATAGACGTAGTAGGCACCCGCACGCCCAAAGATCACACGATTGAAGTCGCTGTAGTAGTAAAGTCCATTCAGACCGGAGTAGGAATACGCGTCCGACGGGCTTATTTGGGTGAGGGTATCGGTTGGATAGTCGTAGAGAAACACATGCACATCGCCCTCAGAGTTGGCCCCGGTCAGATTGCCATCGGACGCAAAGAGGACACGATCTCCGTTTTCGGATAAGGCGTGGTCTGAGGGACCCTCGCCAAAGTTGGCGCCGAAGCTGTCGGTAATCTGGGTGTAGGTTTCGGTCGGGATGTCATACAGATACAGTTCGGACGAGCCATCGGGATTCTCCCCGGTCAGGTCAACATGGCCGGGCTGGACGGCACTGCTATACATACCCAGGAGCAAGCGGTTCCCGTCACCGCTATACCCACGGATATTGAATATAAAGGCGTGGCTAGTCCCGCCGCGATTGAAGGCGGGATTGTAGCTGAAAGGAGAGATGATGGGATTGATGGAGCAGGCCGGCTGCGCTGTCGCAGAGGAGGACCAACCCAACGCTACGACCAGGAGGAGCAGACCTAGGCAGATTCCCCGCCACAGCCGTTCCGGCGTGTTGGAGATGTGCCATAACCTATTGGTATTATTTAGGTTTTGTGGGGGGGGGGGGTAACTGTCGGTTTCTTAGGGCCATACCGATGAGCCTCCTGAATGCTTGAGTTGCACGACCAGAGCACATTAAGGCGGGCTTTGCAAGTCTTGGCGTGAGCGGGTTGTGGTGCAGTTTCAGAGCGCCCCCGTCCTCCCGCGCCATCCCCCTGCGCTGGCGCGCTTCCCCCTTATCAAGGGGGATTGAGGGGGATAGTGCCCTCGCCCTCCCCTCGTGGGCGCGGCCTGTCCTGAGCGTCCTTCGACTTCGCCCCTCCGGGGCTACGCTCAGGACCAACGGCGGCGGTCCCGTTCACCCTGAGCGGGTTGTGGGCTGCCATATTGTACACAGGCTGGTGTCGCAACCGCCACTGGAATGGCACTCAAGAAGTCGTTGTTCAACCCTTGTCGGCTTGCTCAGCGTTTGGCCGATTGATCAGGGTGGCTGCGGCCGCCGCACCAAATCCGTTATCGATATTCACCACGGTCACACCTGCCGCGCAGGAATTGAGCATGGCCAAGAGGGCAGCCACGCCGCCGAAACTGGCGCCATAGCCGATACTCGTCGGCACCGCGATAACGGGCCGATCCACCAGCCCACCAATAACACTCGGCAGCGCGCCTTCCATACCCGCCACCACAATCAACACGGACGCAGCCCGGAGGCGATCCAGACTATCAAGCAGGCGGTGCAGGCCGGCCACGCCGACATCGTAGAGACGCTCGACCTTATTGCCGAGCCACTGGGCCGAAATTACGGCCTCTTCGGCAACGGGAATATCTGCGGTGCCGGCCGCGACCACCAGGATAGACGACTGCGTCTTGGGAGCCGGTTGTTCGCCCAGGGCTCCGATACGGGCCTCTGGATAATACACCAGGGCGGGCAGGGATATTTTGATCTCCTGGGCCTTTTTTTCATCCAGGCGCGTAATCAGGGCCGGCTGTCCGTTCTCAACCAGACGTGAGGCAATCGCGGCAATCTGCTGACTCGTTTTCCCCGGCCCCCAAATGACCTCAGAAAAGCCTTTGCGCAACGTCCGGTGGTGATCGATTCGGGCAAAGCCCAAGTCTTCAAAAGGCAGGTGTTTGAGCCGTTCAAGTGCTTGCTCGACCGGCAACACCCCCTGTTGGACTTGGGTGAGCATTTCAGCCAGACGATCTGGTGTCATGGTCTGCTCTGCGCGAAATGATTAAACCCAGTGAACTCGCTCGCCGCCCGCGGCCCGTCCGGTAACCTGACGGTGACGCCGTCTGCCTGGGGCACGAGCGAACCGATGCGGGTGATCGCACAGCCGCTCCGGTCTGCGATGTCCTGTATCCTGGGGCGTGCCGTAACCGGCGCACTAAAGAGCAACTCGTAATCCTCCCCGCCAGCCAGGGCCGGCGTCCAATCCTGCGCGCCCAGGAATGTCCGATAGCCCTCGGATAGCGGGAGCGTGTGGGCTTCGACCACGGCCCCGACCTGGCTCGCTTCGCACAGGTGGCCCAAATCCTGGAGCAGTCCGTCACTGACATCAATCATAGCCGTCG
>JAJDZM010000105.1 GCA_022824615.1 Candidatus Binatia bacterium
AACATTTTTGGTGATGGCTCGGCATCCCGTCCTCAATCAGCAAGGGTGCAAACACACCGTAGTCTCCGGTCGCGTCGAAACGGTCCGGGGCATCCCTCTATCAGCCCACCTTCAATATATCCCCGCTGGCCTCACCGCCGCCGCTGGCGACTTGCTCTCGCATTTTGGTGCCCTGGTCGTAGAAGCGCGTGGCCCAGATGCGGCTGAACGGTTCGCCTTCGCCGGGCAGGCAGTCCGACTTAGATGGGTTACGAGTCGTGACAGTGACGTGTGTTGGCCCATGTGACCGGCCTTTCTTTGCGTTTACTCAGCCGCTTCCGGGAATGGCCAGGGGGACGAGCTTCGAGCGGCGTATGACGCGGTCGCGCGTGAGCAACGGAATGTTGTGCACGATGCTGGTGGCGGCAATGAGTTGGTCTGCTGGATCACTCTCAAAATCGAGACGAGTGGAGGCGCGTGCAACAGCGAGATCAAGCGGCCATATCTGTATGCGGTTCAGGACCCGGCTTACGTCACGGTCGTCAAGGTCCATGTCTATCCGACCGAGGTCAATCAGCTTGGCCAATTCCCATAGGACAATAGCCGCCACTGACCATCTGCTCTGGGCCAAGAGCGCCCGCTCAGCCGGCCGGAGTTCCCCGTTGAGCGCGAAGACCAGCATGTGTGTGTCAAGATTGAGCATCGGCGTTCCAGTGGACACCGGTTGTCAAAATGCCGCCTTGAATTTTGATCTTGTGTTGCAGGCTGCCGATCAGGGCGGCGCACTGCTGATCGTAGGGAACAACGCGTGCGACCGGCTTGCCGTGCTTGGTCACGATTAAGCCCTCGGCGTCAAGTCGGTCCAATAATGCCAAGCACTGTTCCTTGAACTTTGCAGCGCCAATCGTTTTCATATCGTTTCTCCGTTTGAAATGGACATATTATATGGCCAGTCATATAATATGTCCAATAAGGAGTATGATTCTACTGAGATGAATACGGGCGAGGGCGGTCAGCCGACCTTGAGTTTATCTCCACTTGCCTCACCTCCGCCTGAAGCGACCTGCTCTCGCATTTTGGTACCCTGGTCGTAGAAGCGCGTGGCCCAGATGCCGCTGAAGGGCTCGCCTTCGCCGGGCATACGCCAGGTCATGACCTTGGCCGATTCCAGAGCCACGCCGGTCAGAGCGCGGGGCTGGTCGTGGGTCTCGGTCAGATAGTAGTCGCCCGACCCCTCGTCCACGTAGCGCAGGGTGATACGGCGGTAGATGTCCCGCCATTCATCGTCGTGGCCGAGCGGATAGAGCACCTCGGCTTTGCCTTCGACCAGCACCTTGCGATACAACCCCGATTCCTCATCAATCGTAATGGCAACGCGCGCGTCCTGCTGGATGTTGGCCCAGAAGGCCGAGTGTTTGCGCGGGGTGATGATGATTTTTCCGTCCTCGTACACAAACCAGACCGGCACCACGCTGGGGCTACCGTCTTCCTGAAGGGTGGCAATCCGGGCCAAATGACCCCGCTCCTGAAGAAATGCATCGCGTTCGGCAACTGATAATTTCGGCATATGACCTCCTTTTTCCGTTCGTGTTGATGTCACAAAAGAATGCTTTTTCTCCGCGGTCGTCAACTACGCTGAAGGCAACCCACCCCGGCCCTTCGGGCCACCCCTCCAGGGAGGGGAGTGTAAAAATCCCCTCTTGGGAGGGGTGCCGCGGAGCGGCGTGGTGGGTTCCTGTTCGTCCCCCGCCCCCCCCCCCCACCGACTGGATGCCGGATCACGTCCGGCAAGACGAGCCATGACGAGAGCGGAACGGAAGGGCGACCGCCGAGCGTGGAACGCCCCAGACTCCCCCACCCTTACCCGCGACTTTGTCTGAATGGTATGATGCCAGATAATAAATGGAAACCGTAACCGAAATCCCTGTTCAAGCCGTCTCACCCGAACGCCTGCCGGTCGTTGCCCTGGTCGGGCGACCGAACGTTGGCAAGTCCACGCTGTTCAATCGTCTGAGTCGCCGGCGCAAGGCCGTCGTGGACAATACGCCGGGTGTCACCCGGGACCGCAATTTCGCCCAGGTGAAATGGCGGGGCAGTCCGTTTTTGCTCGTGGATACCGGCGGTATCGATCTGAGCGAAAAGGACGGGCTCGTCGGACGGGTGCAGGAGCAGACGCGTCTGGCGATTGAAGAAGCCGACCGGGTTGTTTTTCTGTTTGACGGCAAGGAAGGCATCAATCCGGCAGACACCCAGGCGGTTGATCTGCTGCGGCGAAGCGACACGCCTGTTTTTTTTGCGATCAACAAGATCGATGGCGACAAACAGGAACTCACCTCGAACGAATTCTACACCCTGGGCCTCACCTCCTTCTTTCCCATTTCGGCCGCCCACGGTCGGGGTGTTGCCGAGCTGCTGGATACCGTGGTCGAGACCTTTTCGGAACAGGAAGAAGCCCCCTCCCCCGCTGCTCTTGATGTAGCCGCTCCCATTGCCAGACCGGACCTCAGGCTGGCTATTATCGGCCGTCCCAACGTCGGCAAGTCGTCCCTTCTCAACCGTCTGGTGGGAGTGGAGCGTTCCATTGTGGACTCGACTCCGGGGACGACACGTGATGCCGTTGACAGCTGGCTGGTCTGGCAGGACAAGCACGTTCTGCTGGTCGATACCGCTGGCGTGCGGCGGCGTACTCGCATTCATGAGCCTATTGAGCAGGCCAGTGCCCTGATCGCCCTGAAAGCCCTGGAACGGGCGGAGATTGGCCTGCTGGTCTTTGACGCCCAGGAGGGCCTGACCGATCAGGACGCGCGGCTCATTCGCTACGCCTGGGAGCGCGGGCGCGGCATCGTGCTTGTCGTCAATAAATGGGACCTGATTCCGTCAGACAGAAAAAACCAGCCGCAGTTCATACGGGCGCTGCATGAGGAGTTCCCGGTCACGCAGCCGCTGCCGATTGTTTTTCTGTCCGCCTTGACCGGCTCTCGCGTGAAACATTTGCTGCCCAGCATTGACCGCGTGGCCCAGGCGCATCGCACCGAGATTCCGACTCCGGTCTTGAATCAGGCGTTTACCGAGTGGACCACCCGCCACCCGGCTCCCATCTATCATCGTAAGCCGGTACGCTTTTATTACACCACCCAAGTCGAAACCAGGCCACCCAAAATTGCCGTGTACACCAGCTCGCCGGACGGCGTCCCAGCCCACTACGAGCGCTATTTGGAAAATCAACTCCGAGGCGCGTTTGACCTCGAAGGCACGCCAGTCCGGCTCGACTTCCGCGCCCGCCGTCCACAGCGGTACGGGAAGAGGAAAAAGCGGTGAGATGAGGGCAGACCTGCTCCCCTCTCGGGACGTGTGATGCGTATTGTGGCGTGAGCCTCCCGGGACCGGTCCGGCGGCCCCGCCTCGGGCCGCTCGCCCTCCCGCTGCCTGGGAGAGCGGCCATCTTGGCCGCTTGCGGGCTGGAAGCCCGCACTCCTGGTCCCTGTCGCAAACAGGCACGGCGCAGGGGAGCGGGGGGCCGCCGAGTCATGTAATTTGCATCACACGCCAAGGGGCGAGGGAATAAACGTAGGGGCAACCCCCTGTGGTTGCCCGGCTCCTCATGGGAAGGGATCGCCTGTCACTTCCTTGTGCCGTCCTACTCCTCGCTGGGGTCAATAATCTCAATCTTGCCCTCTCGGAAAGCCTGGCCTCGTTCTTTTACCATGTGAGGGTAGCTGTGGTAGAACTGCCCGCCAAGACGCAGGAAGGAGTCCACTTCGGTCTCCTCAAGATCGAGGTCTTCAATAGCGTGGATCGCGTCGGCCTGACTGGTGGTGTTGACTAAAACGTCAAAAATCAGTTGGCTTTCCGCGGTCTGGAAATCCTCGCGGCTCGGCAGTTCGTCACGGTTCTGCATACTCCCGGGATGGGTATCCAGAAGATAGCGGAGCGCCTTGAGTTCATGCCGCTGTTGGTCCAGCTTTCGTATTTTTTCAGGCATGGATAGTCCCCTCTGTGCATTGCCCGAGTCGTTCACTCTTGGTTTCAAGTAGTATATACACAGGAGCTATGGCTGTAACAGAGCACAAAGGCAAGGCCCACCGCACGGTCCGCTGCGCCGTGATCACCCTGAGCGACACCCGGACTGAAGAGACGGATACGAGCGGTAAGCGAATAAAAGACCTCCTGGCCGAGCAGGGCCAGCCCGTTGTTGCGTATCGTATTCTGAAGGACGAACCCGAGCAGATCACGGCGGTCGTGCAGGCCCTGCTGGCCCAGCCCGAGGTTGACGCGATTATTACCAACGGCGGGACCGGGATTGCGCCGCGCGATACCACATTCGAAGCGATCCAGGGTCTGCTCGAAAAAGAAATCACCGGTTTTGGCGAGATGTTCCGTATGCTGAGTTACGCAGATATTGGCGCCGCGGCCATGCTGACCCGTGCCACCGCGGGGGTTGCGAGCGGTAAAGTCATTATTTCTCTGCCCGGTTCAACCGGCGCGGTCGAATTGGGCATGACCAAACTGGTCCTGCCGGAACTCGGCCATATGATGTTCCTGCTACGGGGGGAACGCCATGCACATTAAGTTGCGCTTTTTTGCCTCGCTCCGAGAGCGACTCGGCCGTAGCGAAGACAGTTGTGAAGTACCGGAAGGTGCCACGGTCAGGACGGTCTGGGAAACACTCAAACAAGAGCATCCGGCCCTCGTCGAGGTTGAGCGTTCGCTCGCCTTTGCCGTCGCCCAGGAATATGTTGATGGCGATCACCCCCTGCGCGATAATGATGAGTTGGCCTTTATCCCGCCGGTGAGCGGTGGCGTGCCGACGGACAGTCGACTGTCCTGTCGGATTACCCAGGACCCGATTCGCCTGGACGAGTTGACCGCCTTTGTGGCCGACCCCGGCGCGGGCGCCATGGCAACATTTGTCGGCACGACCCGAGACAATAATGAGGGCCGGCGGGTCGTTCGGCTGGAATACGAGTGTTATCCCGGCATGGCAGAAAAAGAGATGGAGAAGATAGGGCAGGAGGTCCTGGAGCGCTGGCCAGTGAAAAAAGTCGCTATGTTACATCGGCTCGGTCGGGTCGATATTGGAGAGGCTAGTGTGGCCATAGCCGTATCGTCCGGTCACCGCCACGCCGCGTTTGAGGCGTGTCATTACGCGATCAATCAGCTCAAGGAAACGGTCCCGATCTGGAAGAAAGAACTGTACGAAGGGGGCGAGGTGTGGATAGGCTCGCAGACGGGGAAAAACGGGACCCTCCATCCGAGCGGAAGCACCGAGCAGTGAGATAAAGACTCAGAACCGGACGATAGACATATGACAACGGATATCCAGACGGTTGGGATTGTTGGCTCGGGACAAATGGGGAATGGGATCGGTCAGGTTGCCGCGCAGGCGGGCATGTCGGTGTTACTGTATGACATCAACCAGGAGATCGTTGACCGCGCGCTGGGGAACATCCAGAAGGGGCTCGTGCGCCTGACGGACCGGGGCAAACTGTCGCCTGATGAGCAAGATGCCATTCTCGGTCGGCTGCGTGGCACGGCCGTGCTCGAAGACCTGAGTGATGCCGATGTCATTATTGAAGCTGCCCCGGAAGACTCCGCCATCAAGGAGGACATCTTTCGACAGCTCGACCGTATTGCCCGGCCAGAGGTGATCCTGGCCAGCAATACCTCGTCTATCTCGCTGACCCAGCTCGGGGCGGTCACCAACCGGCCGGAAAAAGTGATTGGCATGCACTTCATGAACCCGCCGGTCGTCATGCAACTGGTCGAGATTGTGCGCGGCCTGGCCACCGCCGACGAGACCTATACGACGATTGATGGGTTGGCCAAGAAAATGGGCAAAACCACGATTCAGGCCAAGGACTATGCCGGCTTTGTGGTCAACCGCATCCTGCTGCCCATGATCAACGAAGCGATCTATGCCTTATACGAAGGGGTGGGCGGTGTGGAGGATATTGACCAGGGGATGAAGCTCGGCACCAACCAGCCCATGGGCCCGCTCGCCCTGGCTGACCTCATCGGACTGGATACCTGCCTGGCGGTCCTGGAACGTTTGCATCACGGCCTGGGCGACGACAAATACCGTCCCTGCCCGCTGCTGCGCAACTATGTCGCCGCGCATTACTTAGGAAAAAAAACGGGCAAGGGTTTCTACGAATACAGATAGGGGTTCGGGATTCTTACAAGGCGGCTGCCGCCTCTTTGCACGCGTCAATATACTCCGTCTCCGCTTGGGCGCAGGACTGGGCTCGTTGTTGGTTGTCCGGATATAACGACAAGAGGACTTCGCCGGTCGCAGCGTAACACGCTTCTTTTGAAGCGTCGTCAAGCCGACGACAAAACACCAGTCCGCGCTGTGGGTCGGCATGGGTCAAAATAAAGTCTTTCACCGCACCGACAAGACACGCCGTAGCCTGCTCCGGGTTGCCCTGCCGACACAGGCTCATGGTCTTCTCGGCATTGCGTAAGGTGAAACCGCTCACGTCGCGACCCAGGCTTTCATAGCAGACAGCCACGAATGCTGCCGGTGCCCCGGCGCACACCTGAAAAGCCTTGGTGAAATCGTGCTGCGAAAAAGCCAGGATGGCTGAGGATTGCATCCGGTAACAGGCCCGTTGGTAGGGCTCATCTACCGCGTTACAGGGATACAAGGGGTCTTCCGGCCGGAGTAAGCTTCTTGGACGGTCGTCATGCTGATGTTCCCCCTGATGCGTGTGATGAGGCTGGAGAAAGGCCACGACATTCTCCATAAAGACACCGCTGTAGCACGACTCGCGCTCCCAGGGCGAGGCTAAGGCATCGCACCCTTCGAGCGCGGTAGGAAGTTGGTAATCAAAGTATAAGGTGAGGCCGTGCCCCAGGCCGTGCAGACATTGGTACTGCAAAAACGTGGACTGCCACGCATCAATCTCCCTGGTGCACACTGCTGCGATGGTGTCAGCCCGGACCTCGGGCAGACTGCGCAGATAGCCTTCCAGCACGCCGTGGTAACAGCCCGACCAGAACGTCTCCCGGCAGTGGGCAAATGCCTCGGCCACATCCTTATAGTACGCAAAGGATGCCCGGCCGAGATGATGGGTGTAGGGATGGGCGTCACGCAGCACATCGAGGTCCTGCCGTGTCAGCGTATCCAGCGTGGCCAGCGCGTGTTCCGTGCCCTGGGTGCGCAGGATTTTTTCCAGTCCGGCATGGTAGCACTGCCGCTTTTGGGGCTGGTGTTGATGCCCACCGCACTGTCCCCAGAGTTGCCCGGCCTCATTCTTTTCCTGAGCAAAGCTTGGTGTTCCGAACAGCGCCAGACTGACCACATAAACGAGCAGGCGACATAGTAATGATGGACGCATTTTTTCTCCTGATTCTTTTCTCACAAGAGTCACACCGGGCAGCCACAGGGGGTTGCCCCTACCTTGATGAGGTCCGATATTGAACGTCCTCAAGCAGAACGGAGAGCTTTCGGACCACGCTCCAGTGCGCGGGCTGCTGATGCCAGGCCGCGCGTACCCCCTCAACGCCTCCCAGAGCGGCTAAGCCGCGTTGCCCGACCTCGTGGACTATTTCTCCGATCCCCCACTCCAGGTTTTGGGCAGCACGTTTCTTTTCAAGACTAGCGGTTGCTTGCAGATGCTGCCAGTGCGCACCGAGGGCCTGGATGAGCGTGTCTATGTTCAGATTAGTCGTCGCGCTGACGGCCAGGACCGGACTGTCCCAGGCTGCGGATTCAGGAGGGACCGGTCGCCGTGCCAAGGAGAGCGCCGCCTGAGTATCAGCTAGCGCCTTTTGAGCAAGTTCCTGATTATCGGCCTTGTTCACCGCCAGAATGTCCGGGATCTCCATCACTCCGGCTTTGATAAACTGAAGCAGGTCGCCGGAAAACGGCTGGACGACCAGGACGGTCGTATCAGCCAGGGCAGCAATATCGGTCTCGCTTTGGCCTACCCCAACTGTTTCAACCAGGATGACATCACAGCAATGCCGCAGCAGAAACACCGCCGAAAACGCCTCACGACTCAGGCCACCCAGACGGTCCCGGGCCGCGTAACTGCGGGCATAGACCTGGCCGGGTAGTTGCATCCGGCCACGGTCGCCCAACAATGCGCCGCCCGACACTTTACTCGACGGATCGACCGCAATAATGGCGACCCGGCGGCCAGCTTGTACCTGCGGCTCAATCAGCCGCGAAATCAGCGAGCTTTTGCCTACACCGGGCGGGCCGGTCAGGCCGACGACATGGGCCGATGCGGGTAACGTCGAGAGAGTATCCAGGAGTGTGAGCGCTTGAGCTTGACGGTTTGGACGCCGGTCTTCAAGCAGGTTGAGCGCACGCGCAAGAGCCTGGCGATTAAAATTAGCCAGAACGTCAACAGTGCTGTGAGCTGGCTGGGTCATGGCTGGGGGTTTAGGGGTTGGGGATTAGGGGTTAGGGGCTGACCACTGACCCCTAGCCACTAACCACTGTTATGCGGCCGCCTCAGCCACCTCGACCATATCGGACAGAATGCGCAGCATTTCAAAATCCTTCGGAGTGTATACCCGTGCAACGCCGGCCTGCCGTAAATCTTTCGCATCGTCCTCGGGAATAATACCGCCAACCACAACCGGAACGTCGCTGAGGCCCTCCGCGCGCAACCCCGTGAGCACCTCGGGGACGAGGCGCAGGTGAGAGCCGGACAGGATACTCAGCCCGACCAGATGCACGCCTTCATCTCGCACGCTGGTGACAATTTGCTCAGGCGACAGACGAATGCCCTCATACACGACTTCCATGCCCGCGTCGCGACACCAGACGGCGATCTGCTCGGCACCGTTGGAGTGTCCGTCCAGGCCCGGCTTTCCGATCAGTACCTTGAGCGGCCGGCCCAGCGTGGCGGCACTTTTTCGCACTCTCGTCCGCAGTTCCTCAAGCTCTTGGGCAGTCTCCCCATTGACCGTTCGCGCAGCCGCCGCTCCGCCAATACCGGTTGGTGCCCGGAATTCTCCAAAAATATCACGCAGGGTCTGGGTCCATTCGCCCGTGGTCACGCCGGCCAGCGCGCACCGAATAGAGGCCGGCATGATATTCTCGCCGTTAAGGACGGCGGTGCGCAACCCGGAGAGAGCCGTCTCTGCCTCAGCCTGATTACGCGTGGCGCGAAACGCTTGCAGGCGCGCCACCTGATCCCGCTCGGCCGCTTCGTCCACTTTAAGAATAGCCGACGAGTCACCGCTGTAGAGAGGAGAGTCCGCGGTCTCGGTAAATTTGTTGACCCCCACAACAGTATGGTCTCCGGCGGTGATGTTGCGTACCCGTTCGGTATGGCTCGCCACAAGCTGCTCTTTGATATAGCCCAGGGCCGAAATCACGCCGCCCATGTCCGTCACGCGCTCAACCTCTGCCCAGACCGCGTTTTTAATCGCGCTCGTTTTTCCCTCAACCACGGTGCTCCCCTCAAAAATATCACCGTACTCCAACAGGTCGGTCTCAAAGGCCAGGATCTGCTGAATCCGCAGGCTCCACTGCTGATCCCAGGGACGCGGCAAACCCAGCGCTTCGTTCCAGGCCGGCAGTTGCATGGCGCGGCAGCGCGCATCCTTGCTGAGCGTCACCCCCAAAGCCTCCAGGACAATCCGGGGGATATTGTTCTCCGGCTGGGCTTCGGTCAGCCCCAGAGAATTGACCTGGACCCCATACCGAAAGCGGCGCAATTTTGGATTGTCAACGCCGTAGCGTTCGCACGTCAACTCGTCCCAGAGCTGACCAAAGGCACGCAGCTTACACACCTCTTCAATAAAACGGACACCGGAATTCACGAAGAAGCTGATACGCCCGACCGCGGCGGTAAACTCGGCAGCGTCGAGCCGCCCGGAGGCGCGCACCGTGTCGAGCACCGCAATAGCCGTACACAACGCATAGGCGACCTCTTGCACCGGCGTGGCTCCAGCTTCCTGGAGATGGTAGGAGCACACATTGACCGGGTTCCATTTGGGCACGTTTTTGACCGTATAGGTGATCACGTCGCTGATGAGACGCAGGCTCGGCTCGGGCGGAAAGATATACGTGCCGCGCGACAGGTATTCTTTCACAATATCGTTCTGCGTCGTACCCTGGAGGGCCTGAGGCTCCACCCCTTGGCGCTCAGCCGCGGCAATATACAGCGCCAGCAGCCAGGCCGCCGTGCCGTTAATCGTCATGGAGGTATTCATCTGGCCGAGCGGAATATCGGCGAACAGGGTTTCCATATCGCCGATATGACAAATCGGGACGCCGACTTTTCCAACCTCCCCGCGCGCCAGGGCGTGATCGCTGTCGTAGCCGGTCTGTGTCGGCAGGTCGAAGGCAACCGACAGGCCGGTCTGGCCTTTACTCAAATTGAGCCGGTAGAGTTCATTACTCGCCCGTGCGGTCGAGTGACCGGAATAGGTTCGCATGACCCAAGGCCGGTCTTTGGGTCGGTCTTGAAGTCGTTCCGGTGGTTTGTCTTCTGAGCGGTCTGTGTCCATGTGTTGTCCGTTGAGTCTGTTGAGTCTGTTGGGTCTGTACTGTTCTCCCTCACCCTAGCCCTCTCCCAGTGGGAGAGGGAACAACCCCCCAGCCCCTAATCCCTAATCCCCAATCCCTATCTTTACCCTACCCGGCGCATCTGTTCCAGAATATCGTAGCCGGTGATGGCCTTGCTCTTGGCGGCCTGCTCGGCCAGGTAGGCCGGCTCGACGGCCTCGGCCTGCACCGCCTTGGCCAGGTCCATCAGCGCGATCTTAATGGTCGCTTCGTCGATCATCTCGCCGGTCTCCGGGTCGGGCATCGAGCCGCCGCCTTTCTCGTGGTAGAGGTCGAGGACGCGGGAGGCATATTTGACCTGCTCGGCGTTCGGCGTATAGCAGGCGTTGGCGATGGCGGCCTGCTGCGGGTGGATGACCCAGGTGCCGTCCATGCCGAGATTGGCCGCGCCAATGTTTTTCTCACGCAAGCCCGCCTCGATTTCTCTGACCTTTTCTTCGGGATCGTTTTTCCGCCACAACGGCAGATAGACATTATCAACCGCGTGCAAGCCGGCGGCCTTGGCCGCCACCACCACGGCCTGCTTGGAGTACAGAAAATTGATGTTCTGGTCTTTCACTACTTCGCGAATGCCCAAGGTGGCGGCAAAGTCGGCTATCCCGAAGACCAATCCGGCCATGCGGTCCGAAGCGGTCGCAATCGCGTAGGCGTTCACAATGGCCTGGGGGATTTCGATCAGGGATTCGATCTGCACCCGTGATTTCCAGCCGGCTTCCTGTTCGAGGTTATCGAGTAGATTGGAGACGTATTTGATATCGTCCGGCCCGTGCGTCTTGGGCAGGATAATGCCGTGAAATTTATCCGGCGCGCCTTTCACGATAGCTTCCAGATCGCCCAGGAAAAACTCGGAGCGGATATTATTGGGCCGCACGGTGATGACTTTCTTGCCAAAATCCAGGGTGTTGAGCGCTTCGACAACGCACTGCCGACTCTGCGGTCCCTTGAACTCGTACGGGCAGGCATCTTCAAAATCCATCATCACATGGTCAACCGGTGATTTGACCGGGTCGGCCGCATTGCGGTGCAGCTTCATGCTATGGCCTGGATAGGTCATCTCGGTGCGGGGAATAACGAAACGAGTCCCCTCATCAAGTACGAACATACGGTCCTCCTCTATAGGTAGTCTCTTTCTTATCGGTGGTCTGTCAGGGCCACGAAAATAGAAGGCTCCTCCTCTATCAGATTCATGCCACTCGCCCAACCTCCCTAGGCGGATGTGTGTCTGAGAAGAGGAAACGTGTCCTTCCATCATCCACACAAGCGGGACACGTTCCCTCTTTTGTGGTATTTTCTCGGCACTCTTCTACTTTTTCATAAGGAGAACTGCATGTCCGACACACTCCAACAAACCGGCCTGATCGTTGACGCGCTCCAAAAAGTCCGAGACGAGGCGCTCCAGCATGGCCGCAGCCTGACCGACAACGGCAAAGGCATTGACGACCACCAGGTTCATGCCGAACGGCTGGCCTATCTGGCGACCGAGGTCGAAGCCGCCCGCTCCTGCCTGCACTACGCCCAAGCCGCCGGGGAAAATAGCGCTGACGAGAACGGCCATACGGCCAATATGGCCCTGGGGTTTGCCGCCGAAGTCGGCCAGCGCCTAGTCGGACAAGCCAGTACTCATATTGAAGATTTCGGATTTGACGAAACGTTTCTGAACGACACGCTGGGACAACCTCAGGTCAAGGCCGCCATCCGGGACGGAGCGCATGAGAGTCGCTTCCGCGCAATCGGTCAGACTGTTTTGGCGGCGAAAGGCGTGAACCATTCGTGGTTAGAGAGTGATATCGCGGAAATGACGCGGGATTCGGTGCGACAGTTTGCCAAGAGCGAGGTTGCGCCTATTGCGGAGCGCGTCCATCGCAACGACGAGTTGATTCCGGAGTCCGTGATCAAAAACATGTCCGAACTGGGCTATTTCGGCATGTCGGTGCCCGAAGAGTACGGCGGCGGCGGCATGGGCAATCTGGCTATGATTATCACCACCGAGGAACTCTCTGCAGCCTCACTCGGCGTGGCCGGCAGTCTGATCACCCGACCGGAAATTCTGACCAAGGCTCTGCTGCGCGGTGGCACCGAAGACCAGAAGAAGACCTGGCTGCCACCGATTGCCAGCGGTGAACTGATGGTTGCCATTTCCGTGACCGAGCCGGACACCGGCTCCGACGTAGCCTCGGTCAAGTGCCGCGCCGAGCCGGCTACGGTCAACGGGCAGAGCGGTTTTGTGATTGACGGAGCCAAGGCGTGGTGCACGTTTGCCGGACGGGCAAACATTATTGCCCTGCTCGCCCGGACGAATCCCGAGGCCAGCTCCGGCGCGCGCGGGTTGTCCTTATTCATTGTTGAAAAAGACGCCTTTCCGGGCCATTCGTTTGAGATGAAACAGGAGACCGGCGGCGTGCTCCAGGGGGACGCCATTCCTACCCTGGGCTACCGGGGAATGCATTCCTATGTGTTGAACCTTGATAAATATTTTGTCCCAGCCGAGAACCTGGTTGGTGGAGAGGCTGGGCTGAATAAGGGCTTTTACTTGCAGATGGCCGGCTTTGCCGCAGGACGACTCCAGACCGGAGGGCGCGCCACCGGGCTGGCCCAGGCGGCGCTGGAGGTCAGCGCCGCCTACGCGGACGAGCGCAAGCAGTTCAAGAAATCGCTGGGGGACTTCCAACTCACCCGGTACAAGCTGGGCCGCATGGCCGCCCATATTGCCGCAGCCCGCCAGATTACCTATGCCGCCGCCCCCGCCATGGATAAGGACGAAGCGGCCACGCTGACTGCGGCCATGGCCAAACTGCTGGCCTGTGACGTGGCGGTCTGGGTCACTCAGGAAGGCCAGCTCATTCACGGCGGCTGGGGCTATGGCGAAGAGTACGCCATCTCGCGCTATGTCGTGGACGCCCTGGTGCTGCCCATTTTTGAGGGCGTTAAACCGATTCTGGAACTCAAGGTAATCGCCCGCACGTTGTTGGCGTAACGGTCAGCTTCATAGGACAGATTAGCGTGGCGTAATCCGACATCACCTTGCAAGACGAGCATTAAACCACGCACCTGATTGGAAGGATTTGAGGTTTTGCATTTACTCTATTGAGTAAAAATACTCAATAGAGTAATTCAAGGCAGTCCTCCCAGGAGAGAATGTGATCGTAGCAAGACCTAGAGGGTGTTATGCATTTTACAGGAGCAGGGAGACCATTCGTTTGAGCATGAGGATGGCGAAGGTCAGGAAGTGGAGGCCAGCGAGGGTCGTGGGCAAGCGTTCATAGTCGCGGGCCAGCCGCCGAAAGCGGGCCGTCCACCCGAAACTGCGCTCCACCACCCAGCGCCGTGGCAG
>JAJDZM010000188.1 GCA_022824615.1 Candidatus Binatia bacterium
GTCCGGTGCGGTGGAACCGTCGACACGCCCGTCCAGTGAGACAATAACCACAGAGTCTATCGTTTGCTCTTCAATCTTCAATGGAACGTCCTCAGGACTGGGCTGCCAGGGCGCTCTCACGGGTGTCGTAGTAGTCGAGCATGGTCAGGAATCCGCTGACCTCCATGACGGACTTGCAGGTCGCCCGGAGCGTGCAAAGCATCAGCTTGCCGCCACCCTGTTGGCATTTTTTGGCGCCCACAAGCACGACGCGCAGACCGGCGCTGCTGATGTAATCCATCTTGCTGCAATCGAGCAATATCCGGGTATTACCGCGTTCAACCACATCCGAAATATGCTTCTCCAGGTCCGGTGCGGTGGAACCGTCGACACGCCCGTCCAGTGAGACAATAACCACAGAGTCTGCCGTTTGCTCTTCAATCTTCATTGGCCAGCCTTTCTCTTCGATCTCAACCGACTAGTTGCATTTAACCGTCTGGCTGAGGCAGGGATAGCACAGTGACCGGTAGGCGGCAACCCATTTTTTGACCGCCAGCGAAGCCCGCCCGTGGCAATCCTCACCCTTGGCGAGGCGGACAATTGCTGGCAGAATACCCCAGAGTCAAGGGGTTGGACATCATAATCGAACAGGGAGACGCGTATGGACAACGGAATTCTATCAGGACTGCGAGTGATTGACTGCGGGACCTATGTTGCCGGGCCGGCCTCGACAACCATCATGTCGGATTTCGGTGCCGAGGTGTTGAAGATCGAGCGACCGCAGGGCGGCGACCTCTATCGCTCCATGTCGGATTTACCCGGCTTTGCCAAGGCGGACCTCAACTGGGGCTGGATTCTGACCAGCCGCAATAAGAAGAGCGTCGCCCTTGACCTAGCCTCACCCCAGGGCAGAGACGTGCTCATTCGGCTGGTCAAAACCGCAGATGTGTTTGTCACCAACTACCAGCACCCACTGCTCGAAAAATTCCGACTGACCTGGAAGGACCTCCAGCCGGAAAACGATCGGCTCATCTATGCCCATCTGAGCGGCTACGGAGATGAAGGTGAAGATGCCGACGCGCCAACCTTTGACGCCCTGGCCTATTGGGCGCGCTCGGGCCTGATGATGAGCGTCGTGGGCATGGACGGCACACCGGGCGGTCCGCGTCCGGGCATGGGCGACCATCCAACCTCGGTGTCCCTGTTCAGCGCGATTATGCTCGGCCTGTATCAGCGCGAACGGACCGGACGAGGCCTGAAAGTCGGAACCTCCTTACTGGCCAGCGGCGCCTGGGCCAACGCCTGCGACCTCCAGGCCAAATTCTGCAACGCCACCTTTCCGGAACGCGGCGACGACGGCACGCCGCCGAATCCGCTGGCGGCCGGCTATCGGAGTCGGGACGGCAAAGCCTTCCTGGCCATCCTGCTTGACCCCGACAAGGAATTCCCCAATCTGTGTAAGGCCCTCGGCCAGGCCGAGCTGGCCACCAACCCGCTGTTTGCCACCAACGAGGCCAGAGCGGAGAATGCGGCGGCCCTCTTTGCCATTTTACAGGGCCAGTTTGAAACGCGGGACCTCGATGAGTGGCGGGTACTGTTCAAGCAGGCCGATATCAAATGGGCGCCTCTGCCCGTGCGGGACGAAGTGGTCGAAGACCCCCAGATGCGGGCCGCCGGTGCTTTCGTGGACATGGAGTACCCTGGGCACGGCAAGCTGACGACCGTCAACAGCCCCATTTTTGCGACCGACGGCGAAAAGCGAACGCCAACCCCGGCGCCGCAGTTAGGCGATCATACCAGTGAGATCTTGCGCGACCTGGGATATGATGAGGCGGCCATAGCCGCGCTGGTGCGTGACGGCGTGGCGGCAGTGGGCGGGTAACTTTAGCCCGTAGTGTCGGATGGGCAGGGCGTCATCCGACACGGTGGGACTGGTCCCATCCAAGTCTTCTCAGATCGTAAAGCGCGACTTCTGAGGGGAAACTCAGCATCATCTTGTCGGTTAGATACCGACTCATAGCCAGCGCTAACCAGTTTTTGATGGCTTCTTCAAAGTGCAATTTTTGTGTAAGGCGTGTAGATGTAGGGACTTCCTTATTATAGCTCTTCTGACCAGATTTTTTCAGCAATAGCCCGATAAAGTTGCTGGCGCTCTATCAAGTCATTCTTCTTAAAATTTTCATGTGGCTTGAAATTCAGAGCCAAGCGGTCACACATATTCTTGAAGTTGGGGTTGTTATCGTAGGTTAAATCACACAGCGACTGTGCCAGCAGGTTCTCTTTGACGTAGTGTTTGCGCTTATCTTTGTAGGGTTTGTCACCGTAGCTTTGGTTACTGCCACGGGGCAGAAGAATTAAGCCACCAACTCGGTTGCGGTATTCGCTGAAGTTATTTTCCTGGTCGAACTCGTCGCGATGGTGAGCAAACTTGTTAGCCCACACATGCTCAATCTCAAAGGGCTTACCGGTCGGTTTGTGGAAATAGGTTTCAAAGGTAGTGGTATCGCCTGACTTCTGCTCTATAAAGGAGGTAATGCGTGCCAGCAGGTACTTCACAAACCGCTTGTTCTGACCATGCAGGCGAAAGTTATCCATGCCAGACCAATCTTCGCTCATTTCTTCCAGTTTGGTTTGCAATACTTCTCGCAGACCATCAACGTCGTTACCTCGAATTTCTTTTACCAAGGTATACATGGTGTAGCGAATGGAGTTGGAGGCAAACTTTCGGAAGTTGATTGAGCGGCGCACCACAAAGGTTTCAATATAACGCGCTACCATATTGAGCTTTTGTTTTACGATGTTTGGATCATCGTTCAAAGTAAGTGGCGCTAGTAACAGGGGGTAGCTCAACGAAGTCGCAATACCCCAACGCTGGATATAGTAAATATGCTCCAAACCGTCAGTCAGGGTATCTTCAGCGGCGAGGATTTTCAGGTAAGCCTTATGAAAAAATCTGAAGTCTCGGTCCAGGAAGCGTTCAAAATCAGTAACAGATTCTGCTTCGAGGTTCATCTTATCGAGATTGTCCCGCACCCAGCTGTGAAAACGTGTGCCGATTCTCTCGAAGTCTTCGTTCTTGGCACCCGCCCTACTGTCGCGGATGGTGTCGGCGTACTGGCTGCGCAGCCATGCCTGGAAGAAACGTTGATCTTCATCCTTATCCCGGTCATGCAGTTTTTGGATAGCCGATCTCCAGTGATTATTGGCCTTCTGACGGTAGGCGGAATCGCCGAAGCGTGACAGTACATAGCCTTTGAGCATTTCGGTCGAGGTGAGGTTCAAGCCCCGGTCATTCATGGTTTCGAATATGGTATAGGCGTTGTCGTCGCTGTAGGCGATGATCTCCACCAGTACAACATTATATTTCAGCCAATCCAGGAAGTGCGGCAGCACACCGTTCTTCAGTTCGTCGGGGAAGGCATCGTCAATATCGTCGTATCGCTCTGCCATATTGATCGTGGATTCGTTGTCATCCTCCTTGGGTTGGTAGCTACCCTGATTAAATAACTGTTCCAGACAGTGCTTTCTTTCATCCACTTGGATATTAAAAGACTTCTTACCCCGAAACTCGGAAAAGATCATCGGTTCGATCTTTTCATCCAGGTCCAGTTTTTTTCGCAGGTTGTTCAGGTAAATAAGAAGCAAAGTGAGAGAGGTCAGACGCTGCTGCCCATCGATAATGCTGCGCTTGCCATCCTTTCCGCTCAGAACAAAAGGTCCAAGGTAATAGCTGTTGTAGTTTTCACCTTGCTCACGGCTATCGCCTTCACGATATTCGTTAAGGAAAGATGAGGTGAGGTCCGTTACCAACTGCTCGATATGCTTTTGCCCCCAGCTATATTCACGCTGAAAATAATCGACTGTGTATTTCTTCTCCAGCACCTCAGCAACATTACGGTTATTGGCTTCAATTTTGTTAGCTAACCTAGTCATAACATCCTTCCCGCTTTGGACTCCGGAGTGCAGAGGAGAGGTAGCAATCTTTTCTATAAGGGGAAGTTTAGCACTGCCACTATCCTGAAGCGAGGACGAGGACTTTCGGAGCGAGGGCCTGGAGGGGGAATCCAGGGTGACCTATTAAATCAACTCAATCCTTAATTCTTTCCCAAGGGCATGGGCAGCTTTAATGACTGTATCAAGCTGAATTCTTTCATTCTCAGGATCAAGGTTGTGGTAGTACTTCTCGCTAATCTCCTTAAAGGATATGCCTTCATGGACCAGTCCCGTGGGTCGAATCACGCCTCCGGCTCATCCGACCGACGGGCCTAATCCATTTTGTTGCAGCTCAGCGTCGCTTTTAGCGTAGATGGTTTGGGGGTATTCTGTTGCCGGGTCTGTCATGTCGTAGCTGACAAGATAGGATGTCATAGGGCTTTTTTTCCGTGTGGCCGAGCCTGGGTGTATGTTTCAGTAAACTCACGGATAAAATAGGTTTACTCTCTGCTCGGGGTCAAGAAAGAAAGGAGCCCAGCCTTGGAACGAAGAATCGGTCTACTCGCCTTGAGTCTAACACTCGTCTTCTGTCTCGGTCTCGCCAATCTCTCCTTCTCCGACGACGCGATTCGTCTGGAAAGCTGGCGGCATAGACCGAATGAGGGCAACTTTGCCCAAGGGATTGCGGGAGTCTACCTCATCCGGCACCTCACAGAGGAGGGAACGACGAATTCCTTCCGATTGATTTCCTTAACCGCAGAGGGGAACTGGGCCAGCACCCATTCCGGTCAGCACGACAGCTTCGGCCCTGCCCGATTCAGCGACCAACACGGGGTCTGGGCGCGGTCGGGCTGGCGGGAAATTACGGCTGAGGTGGTCGATTTCAACCTCGACGCCGCGACTGGAGCGCATACCGATATCGTGCGCGTCCGCTATGTAGTGCAATTCAGCAAAGATTTACAGTCCATCACCGGCACGCAGATGGGACGGGTCTTGCCGCTCGATCAAGACCCGTTTGACCCTGAGGCGGTGCCGGCCATGCAGTTTGACTCGACATTCTCAGGGCAGCGCGTGACGGTCGAGGCCGAGTAGCAACTAACGCGGGTCGTTGGGAAGCGCGCGCTGGGTGAAGCCGACAACCATGCCGAAGGCTTGGTCCGGTCCAAGAACGATGGTGTCCGCGCCGTCCGGTTCGGGTCGGAGTTGCTTGTCTCTCAGAAAGTCCTGGGTCTGGCCAAGGTTCGCAGTCTTGAATATCAGGGAATAAATGCCCTCGCCGTTTTGCTCCAACTCTCGGCCTTCCGGGCTGGTCGCAGAGAGCGGCTGGGCCAGTTCTACGACCGTATCTTCTCCAACGGCGACAAAGGCACTCTGCTTGCGCCCCTCAATGTGCTCCTCGTGGAGCAGGGTCCCGTCCAGAATGTCGCAATATAGCCGCTTGGCCGCGGACAGGTCCCTGACGACGACGCCGATATGCGAGGCGCGCTGGATACCGAGCGGATGCTGGCGCCAAGGGTCGCTGGACCAGCCCGGTTCCAGTCGCGGGTCGGCGATGTAATCGCCGGACAGGGCAAACTCCAGTTGACCGGGGGTCTGTCTCGGATGCGTCCAGATGGCCGCCGTGTCGTACGGCGGCTTTACCTCTTTGCCGACAAGGTTATACAGCCGCAGGCCGGCCGTATCGAGCCGGGCAGAGATGGCCGCAACATCATCTACATACCAGGCAATAGAGTGGAAGTGCTGCCCGAAACGATCGTAAAATCTTTTCACCGACGGGTTTTTGAGGTTCTCCACGCGGGCGGGCATCATCGGCTCCATGATGACGTCTCCGATGGCAATCAGAGAGGCGTTACGGCCGGCCAGCTCTTCATAGCCGTTATAGAAGCGCGTGACCGAGAACACCTCGTCATACCACCGGTCAACGGCTTCGAGGTCGTCCACAACGTGGGTGAGATGAAACAGCTTGCCTATGCTGAACATGTCTGCCTCCCCTTGCTCTGCGCGCGTAAGCCAGCCACGACCTCACGCTCCTCTGCTCAGTCGTTGGTGGCCCAGCTCTCTTCGTAGTTCGTGTGCATGCGCCCGCGCGCGCGGAGGTGCTGTATCTTCCACTCTCCGTTCACTTTGACGTAATCATCCTCATAGCGCGCCGCCAGCCACTTGGCCTGATTGTCCTTGTAGAACGTGAACGGCCCAAAGAAGTACCAGATACCCGTGGCACGCTCCCCGTCGATTTTGATGATCGGGTTCATCACCTGGTGCTGGGAGAAGCTGATCATCGTCTGGAATTTTTTGAACAACTCACGGATGGCCGCATGGCCTTGGGCTTTGCCGAAACCAGCGCCCTCCCAGATACCGTCTTCGGCAAAAATCGTGGTGATACGCTCCGGGTTGTGATCGTCATCGCAAATATCGCAGTAGGTTGCCTTGAGTTGCTTGATGGCCTCAAGGTCTTCAATCCGCGTGATACGTTGTTCCAGCTCGGTCATATCCATTGGTATACGCTCCTTCCTTTGTTTCGGGCTTATTGCTCATGAGCGCGGAGCACCTGCCCCGGCAGGCCGCCGACATGTTCTCCTTCTTCGTACAGCACGTGTCCGTTCACAATCGTATGGGTGATACCTTCCGCCTGCGTCACGAGCCGACGCCCGCCACCGGGTAAATCATGTCGAACCTCCGGGCGTTCCGGACAGCAAACAGTGTTCAGGTCGAAAATGGTGATGTCCGCCGCCATGCCGGGCCGCAAGAGGCCGCGCTGGGACAGGCCGAAATACTGCGCTGGCTCGGAAGTGATGCGCTTCACCGCATGTTCCAGCGTAATCGCCTGTTTGTCGCGCACGAAGGTGCCCAGCAGATAGGTTGGATAGCCGGCGTTACACAGCATATCGACGTGCGCGCCACCGTCAGAGATGCCGATCAGCGTGCGGGGGTCGCTGAATTTCCGGGCGACCCGTTCTTTGTTGATATCGAGCCGCGGCAGCATATAGTCGAGCCTGAGCTCATCTTCAAGCGAGACGTCAAAGAAGGCGTCGAGCGGCGGCACACCACGCTCCTGAGCGATCTGGGCAATGGTTTTCCACTCAAGCGCCTTGAGGGCGGGCTGCGTAGCTTCCTTCACCTGGGTATTCTTCCAGATGTCGCGGAAAAGCGGACGGTGTTCCAGGTCGGTGGCAAAGGCGTGGCGAAACTCCGCGTCCGCATAGGTCCGCTTTTGATCTTCGAGCGAGGCATCACCGAATACCGGCTTCATGGAGCGCAGACTGGCGAACAGGAACGGGTTGCGCAGATTAAACTCAACCGTCAGTGGCCGCACGGCGACCTGAGGACGGCAACCGCGGGCCAGCAGCGGCGCAACCTGGTCCAGGGTGTCGGTCCAGGCTGTTGGCGCATCATCCCGGTCGCGCAGATTGAGCCAGGTGACGGGCCGTCCGCTCTCGGCCACGAGCAACTCAAGCAGCGCATATTCTTTTGCGGAAACCGTGCTCGGCTGTTTCGTCAGCGCGATTTCAATTGTGCCGCGGCCACGTTCCGCGAGGAGCCTGGAATAGGCCCGCAGTTCAGCCTGACTCGCCAGACGGCAGGCCAGCGGTTTGGCTTTGTAGCCGATATGCTGGGGCAGGACCGTGAGCGAGAAGCCGAGTGCGCCGGCGTCAAGCGCTTCGCCCAGCAGCGCGCTGATCTTGCCTGTTTCCTCCTCTGTCGCCTCACGCTCCATAGCGTTGTCCCCCATGACGAACTGACGGAATGGCGACAGGGCGGCCAGAAATCCAACGTTGATACCGACCCCGCGCTGAGCCGCCGCATCCATATACTGCGGGAAACTTTCCCAGTCCCACGGGAGGCCCTGACTGAGGACTTCGTAGGGAATCGCCTCAACGTGGACAAGGTTCGAGGTCGCAATATCGCGCTCTTCGGGCCTACAGGGAGCCAGTCCGACACCGCAATTGCCCATGATGACGCTGGTCACGCCATGCCAGGATGAACAGGTGACCAGCGGATCCCAACAGATTTGGGCATCATAATGGGTATGCGGATCGATAAAGCCCGGCGCAACAATGAGGTCGGCGGCGTCGATGACGCGCGTGGCCCCAGCCGTGATTCTATCCGAGCCCTTGCCTATCTCGACGATACGGCCGGCCCGGACCGCCAGGTCGGCACGAAAAGCGGGCTGCCCGCTGCCATCAACGAGGGTGCCGTTTTTTATGAGTAGATCGTAGGCCATTGTCATTACTCCCTTTTTGGGCTCCGGTGCGCGCCTAATCACTGCCCGTGGCCAGCGCAAGTTCGGGTTGCTCCCCAGGCTGTCCGATCTGCCATTCACGGGCAAGGTCCTGCGCCCGCACCATGCGCGCATAGGCCCGGTTGTGGACCAGCAGACTCTCGTGCGTACCCTGCTCCACAACCCGGCCGTGGTCCAGGACCACGATCAGGTCGGCGTTGCGGATGGTGCTGAGACGATGGGCGATGGCCACGGTGGTGCGTTGTGCGGTGAGACGTGAAATCGCCTCCTGGATCAAGTGTTCGGTTTCGGTGTCCACCGAAGAGGTCGCCTCGTCAAGGATCAGAATGGGGGCGTCCTTGAGTAGCGCCCGCGCAATGGACAGACGCTGCTTTTGCCCGGCGGATAATCGGACCCCGCGCTCGCCAATGAGCGTGTCATAGCCCTGGGGCAGGTCGCGGATGAATTCCTCGGCGTTGGCCGCCTGCGCCGCGGCGCGCAGCTCGGCCTCCGAGGCGGCCGGCCGGCCAAAGAGAAGATTCTGACGGACGGTGCCGTGGAAGAGAAAGACATCCTGCAACACCATGGCGATATTGCCGCGCAGAAAGTCGAGGTCCAAAGACTGCACCTCGTGTCCCCCAACGCGGACCGAGCCGTGTTGGGGGTCGTAAAAGCGCGGAATGAGGTTGGTCACCGTGGTTTTTCCCGCGCCGGTCGCGCCAACCAGCGCGACCATAGTCCCGGCCGCAACGGTGATGTTGATATCGTTGAGAACCGGTCGGTCCGGCTGATAGCCGAACGTGACGTTTTGGAACTCCACGTCCCAGGTCATTCGGGCCGGCCGTATGCCGTGGGGTGGGCTGACGATATCGGGCTGGAGGTTGAGCAGTTCAAACACTCGCTCCGAGCTGACCGTGGCTTTCTGGAGCGTGTCGTTGATATTGGCCAGTTGCAAAAAGGGCTGATAAATCTGAGTGAGATACACAATGAACACAAACAGATCAGCCGCGCTCACCCGACCGCCGAGCGCCATGACGCCGCCCAGGAGCGCGATCAGCACCACTCCGACTCCGCTGGTGACTTCGATCACACCGACCGGAACGAACGACAGGGTACTGGCCCGCAGCATATCGTCCCGTAGCCGTTGGCTGCGATGTTCGATTGCCCGCGCCTGGAGCTTTTCCTGAACAAACGACTTGATGACCGTCACGCCGGACAGATTATCCTGCACCTGGGCGGTCAGGTCTTCAAGGCGCTGCCGCACGGGACGCCACTCGATGCGGACCTTTGAAACCGCGCGAAAGACGATCCAACTGGCCACCGGCAGCGGCAGGAGGGCGACCAGGGCGAGCTGCCAGTTCAGATAGAACAGCACACAGATCATGGCCGTTGGCAGCACAAAAGCGTTGATCGTTTCCGGAATCCCGTGAGCGATAAAATCTTCGATGGCCTCAATGTCGTTGATCGAGCGGGCAATCAGTCCGCCGGTGCGTTGCGTATGAAAAAAGCTGTGGGGCAGACTCTGCAGATGGGTATACACCCGGACCATGAGGCTGTGCAGGACATCAAAAGACACCTCGTGGGAGAAACGCCCATAGCCATACCGAAACAGACCCCGGCCGACATACACCACCAGCAACAACCCGGTAACGCCGAGTAGGGCGGGCAGCGTTCCGCCCCCTTCGGTGATCCACTGAATAATCCGACGGATGAGCAGCGGAGGCACCAGACCGGTGCCGGCAAAGAGCAAACCGCAGGCGACCGCCACCAGCATCTTTTTTTGGCTGGCGCGCAATAATTGCAACAGACTCAGCAGGGTGGGCATACGCCTCCTTATGCGTCCAAACGGTATATTCGGGTAGTATTGTCGCCGACAGAGACGGCGCCGGTTACGCCGGACTGGGCAATCGCCTCGGCTTTCTGTCGAGTACGATTCCAGATTGTGAGTGTGGACCCGCCTTTTGCCAGCGTGCGAACCAGGGCCGAGCCCATTAGCCCACACCCAATGACGCTGATCTCGTTCATAGCCCCCCCTCGCCTTCGTCACTTACCACATTCTCTTCTCCAGAGAGAATAGGCATCAGGGAGAGCTATTTCGACTCTAATTTAACGGTCTCGAATACAGGCTGGGAGATGATTGAAAATAGAGTGTAACTGGAACACGGAATCCTGGGGTGATGCCAGACGATTCCTCTCACGCCGCGCTCTTCCATCGAGAGCTTCTCGGGCGTTTTTCAAAAAGAAGTCGGGCTTTCTTACGTGACGCTTTCTTTTCAGAAGTCTTAGCCAGCGTTAGGAGTATTTCTTTAATAGATTCGTCCTGAGAGGCTTTATGTGCAATCACTCGTGTGAGCTTGTCTGCCGCCGCCCCAAGGACATACATTGCTCCGGTTCGCTGAGCTTTTCTATTCTCAACCCGAGAGAGGTGTTCGGGACTTACGCCTAAAATCTTGGCAAAATCCTTTGCTGACAATTCCGCGTATTTGCGTAGAAACCTGACTTCAACTCCAGTGAGCGGAGCGCTCTTCTGGATGAGGACTTTTGCAATTACATCATCCAACTGTTCTGCTTTCGGGATTTCAACAAGCTCTTCTCCGCACTGACATGCATAGAGTGTCACCCCAACCAAAAACACATTATCCAACCCACTCTCGACGTACTGATACGGCTGCTCAAGGGTCGTCTTCTGACCCTTCAAAGCCCGGTCGCAGCCAGGGCACCGCATAAAACCTCCTTAGCGAATTACGGTTATGAGAATTACCTTACCATTGACCTCAACCACACAGGACATGGGATCTCCATCAAGCGTTGAGCCGTCTACTTTGGAGCGCCATCATTGGAAGGGCTTGCTGTGCTCGACCACACGGCCGTATTTCAGACAATGTCTGATGTCACGTAGACTGAGTTTTCGTTGCGCCATACGTTGTCTGACATGGCGGGTCAACACAATCCCAACATCTCGTTCAAGCAGTCGAATCCGTTCAATCGCGCGGCGTGGAGATAAGGGACGAGCTGGAATACGGCCTTCTTTCATCCCTGCACCTCACAGCTATATTCTGAGTCTCCATGCTTCATCTCCTCCTTGCGTGGTCTTGATTGATTATTTATCAAGTATAGGGAAAACTGTCAAATGCCCTCAGTTTTCCCTTTTAACCACACAACAAATCGGCTAGGACAGGTGCTGAAACCTCGCTCAGCGGGACACGGACTTCGGATACACCCTGCCACGTGGGAGAAGGAGAGCAGTATGACAGCCAACCAAACGTATGACATTGACGTGGAAGACGTTGAATATCTCCGTCACGGGGACAAGCCCTTACTGGCACGTATGTTCAAACCGCGTGGGCCGGGGCCGTTTCCGGCCATAATCGAACTCCACGGTGGAGCCTGGTGCTTAGGCGATCGGCTGATGGACGTTGCCATCAACGAACCCCTGGCAAAAAGCGGGGTGGTCGTGGCAGCCCTCGATTTCCGTGTCCCGCCCGAAGCCTCGTATCCCGGCTCCCTGGCTGACATCAACTACGCCATCCGGTGGTTCAAGACGCACGCCGCGGAGTTTGGCAGCCGTCCGAACCTGGTGGGCGCATTAGGCAGTTCCAGTGGTGCCCACCAGGCAATACTGGCGGGCATGCGACCGTTCGATGCCAGGTACGCGGCCCTCCCATTACCTGCCGGCGCACCGGACGTTGATGCACGCCTGCGCTGTGCCGTCCTGTGCTGGCCGGTTATCGACCCGCTGGCGCGCTATCACTATGCCAAGAAGCTGAAGGCGAGTGGAAAACCTTACCCCGATTTAATAGACCTCGTGCTGCCCCTGCACGACAAGTACTGGAAGACTGAGGAGGCCATGGCTGAGGGCAATCCGGTCCTTGCCCTGGAACGTGGCGAGCAGGTCGAACTACCGCCCGCGCTCTACATACAGGGCACCCGCGATAGAGCCCACCCCCGTCCCGATCTTGACCGTTTTGTCGAACACTACCGCAAGGCTGGCGGTCAGGTCGCCCTGGAGATGTACGAGGGAGAGGCGGAGGGGTTTATTATCAGGAACCCGTCTTCACCAGCTTCCGAACAGGCCCTTGAGAAAATTATCGAATTCGTCCACGCCCAGCTTCAGTGAAGATATAGCGGACCGCTCCATATGACCGTCGCTGATTTCACGCGGTTGGGCATTGCTGATGTTGTCGGCCTGATTCGGACGGGCCAGCTCTCGCCGGTAGAACTCGTTCAGTCCTGCCTCGACCGCATCGAGTCGCTCAACCCTACTCTGAATACCTACCTCACCGTCATGGCGGATGCAGCGCTAGCTGCGGCCAAAGCCGCAGAACAAGCAGTGACGGCAGGAGACGCAGTAGGACCACTCCACGGCGTTCCCGTTGCGCTGAAGGACAACTGCGAAGTTGCGGGGGTCCGGCTAACCGGGGGAACGCCGTTCTTGAGAGACAACGTTGCGACCGCCGACGCCGAAATCGTCTCACGCCTGCGCCAGGCGGGCGCCATTATTCTGGGCAAGCTCAATATGCACGAATGGGCCATTGGCGGCACGACGCGCAATCCGCATTATGGCCCGTGCCACAATCCCTGGGACCCCACACGTATTCCCGGCGGTTCCAGCGGGGGCTCGGGCGCGGCCGTTGCTGCGGATATGGCACTGGTCACGGTCGGTACGGATACGGGTGGGTCGGTGCGCATTCCGGCGGCGCTGAACGGGGTCTGCGGCCTTCGGCCGACCATGGGTCGTATCAGCAACCGGGGCGTTATCCCGGTCAGCTGGACTTTTGACACGGTTGGGCCGCTGGCCCGACGGGCGGAAGATATCGCGCACGTGCTGCAAGTCCTGGCCGGCTATGATCCGCACGATTTGACCTCCATCGATCAGCCGGTCGGGGATTATCTGACCGGGCTCAACGACGGGGTTAAGGACTGGCGCGTCGGCGTACTCGGCGGACATTTCCAGACCGAGCCCCAGCCAGCGGTGGTGACGCTCATCAAGCAAGCGGCCCACGTGTTTGAAGAACTGGGGGCCCACGTAGAAGAGGTGGAGTTGGTTGACGCGGAAGAAACGATTGAGCGCGCGAGTGAAATGCTCCTGGCTGACGCCGCCGCTTTTCATCAAGCCCGGCTTGCGGAACGGGCGGAAGGCTTCGGACTGGACGTGCGGACGCGGTTACAGACTGGCGCACAGGTCAGCGGCAGCCAGTATGCTCTCGCCCGCCAGAAGCAGCGCCGCTGGCAACGCCAACTCAAGCAGACCTTCGAGCGCCACGATCTCCTCCTGGCACCAACCTGCGGCATTCCGGCCCCGCTCATTGAAGAAAGCGAAGGCGTCCAGACCACTCGACTCCTGACCCGTTTCACCTATCCGTTCAGCCTGGCCCAAGTGCCGGTGCTGAGCGTCCCGTGCGGGTTTACTCAAGGTTCGCTCCCGGTCGGCATGCAGCTCATCGCCCCGGCCTGGGCAGAGGCCGTTATCCTGCGCGCGGCACAAGCGTATCAGCAGGCTACCGACTGGCATCTGCGCCGCGTGGAATAATAGGCAGGACGATGTGGGAGGGGCGATTCTCGTCGTGAAACACGTGCTGCAAGGCGGGTTCCAGCCACCGCGCCTCGGCGGCAGCCTCTCCTGTCTGTGGATTGCGGTCAAAGCGAGGAAAATTCGAGCTGGCGATCTCAACCCGTATGCGGTGACCGGCTTTGAAGACATTGCTGGTGGCCCATAGGTCTATGGAGTATTCGTACACCTCTCCCGGGGTGAGCAGTTTTGCCGCTGCGCGCGATTCCCGATAGCGCCCGCGCAGAATGCCATCCGTGAGATTGCGCGCATAGCCGTCCGGCTGGACGTCTACCAGCTTGGCGGTAAAGTCCGTATCCACAGCGCTGGTCGCCGCGTACAAACTGAGCGTGATGGGCCCGGTCATCTCCACGTCTTGCTCCAAGGCTGGCGTGGTGTAGACCAATACATCCTGTCGTTCCTCGATGGCGCGCTGATCGAATGCGCCGCCCGGCATGGCTGCCGGCCAGCCAGTGACCCCGCCGCCTCTGGTCGGCACGGGGTTGCGGGGGTCGGAGACATACACATCCGCCGGTTCCGTACGCGGTGGATCGGGACTCAACCGGCCATCGCCGCGCAGGCTCTTCGCGTGCCCGTTACTGTGCAGGTAATACTTTGTGTATCGCGTGCGGGCGAGCGGCCATTCGTTCTCCGTCCGCCACGCGTTCTCGCCCATGACAAAGATGCGCACTGGCGGCTCTTCTAAGAGCCCGTTCTGTTTGCCTTTGAGCCAGTAGTCAAACCATTTGATGTGGAGACCGTCCAGGTCGGTGACGAAGGCGTGACTGGAAAAGCCATAATCCACCTCTCCGACGACGTTGCCCAAGGGCAAGGTGTGATACCAGGGACCAACAACCAGTTTTTGGCCCTGCCGGGCTTCCGGGGTCGCCCCCTGCTCACGCATACCGAGATAATTCCGTAGCGTGCCACCCAGAAAAATATCGTACCAGCCGCCCACATTGCAGGCCGGCACCCTGACCGTGCTATGTCGAGATTCGATATTCCAGCGCGCCCAGTACTCATCGTCGTCAGGGTGGGCAAGCCAGTCATAAAAATACGGGGCCGCCTCATCCAGAAACGGGAAATCTTTCAGTGGCAGGTGCTGAAACCATACGCGCAAATCATCAATCGCGCCGATCAACTGCCCGAGCCGGTCCGCAGACGCGGTATCTTGCCGCACCAGGCGCATATACGTATCCGGCGCAAGGCGAGCCAGCGTCCAACTGGCGTTAAACCCGAGGGCAAAGGCTCCCCCCTGATACGCCCAGCCTTCGTGATAGTGGGAGGCGGTGATCAGTGGAAAAATTGCTCTGAGATGGGGCGGCGTACTGATCGCGGCGAGCCACTGGGTCGCACCGACATAGGACGCCCCATACATGCCGACGTTGCCATCGGACCAGGCCTGGGCCGCACACCACTCCACCGAATCATAGCCGTCCAGGATGTCATCCCGGAAGGTATAAAACTCTCCATCGGACGCGTATCGCCCGCGGGTGTCCTGGATGACTACAGCATATCCCTCGCTGGCCGTCCGCACGACGTCAAGCATCAGCATGACACCGGCGAGCAGATTTTTATTATACGGCGTACGTTGGAGGATAACGGGATATTTCCCCGGTGTGGCCGGGCGGTATACATCGGCTCGCAACACACTCCCGTCCCGCATGGGCACAGGCACGTCTTTTTCAATACTGAGACTTGATTCTCCCATAACGTTATTCCCAACCGGTCATACTCATTACGCTTGCAAACTGTCCCGGATACGATTCGGCACCTAGCCGACCAGCGGCTCGCATGTCAAGGCGCGTACTCGTCCTGCGAGCAATGGAGAAAAGCGGCAGGCCCTTAGGCCGCCCCGGCTGGCCGGTGATGGCAAATGGTTTTTTCTCCTTTCTCTCTGCTCTGTGAGCATGATACCGTCCTGTCCCAGATGTCTGGTCAGACGAGTATTGAATTCAAAGCAACCTCAATCCAGCACAGCCTGTTGCTATATAACGACTGCATCTCAACCGGACATAGCAAATTTGGCTACTGACAGAGTTTTCCGGTCCAATAAGGGAGATCAGGATGAAAATCGGATTCAATATGCCACAGCTCACGATGTTCGCCAGCCGGCGGGCCGTCCATGAATTTGCAGTCCGTGCCGACCGGTTGGGCTATGACTCGCTGTGGGTCCAGGATCATTTGTTGTATCCGGAACGCCCGACCCAGAGTCATCCCGTACACCAAGCTGTCCTTGGGCCGGACACACTCGTGCAATGGCCCGAGGCGTACGAAAGCCTGCTCGCGCCTTTGGAATCACTCGCCTATGTCGCTGGGATAACCCAGCATATCCGCGTCGGGACTTCCGTTCTGGTCTTTGGCTATCATCGGCCTGTGGCGCTCGCCAAACAAATCGCAACGATTGACCTGCTCTCGGGCGGACGATTCGATCTTGGTATTGGTCTAGGCTGGTCACGCGAAGAATATGCACAGATGGAGACGCCATTTGAGAAACTGGGCGCCCGTTGTAGCGACTTTATTCGCGCCTTACGCGCGGCGTGGAAGACGAATCCAACCCGGCACGACGGTCCGTTCTACACTATTCCACGGGGATCAACCTCACCCAAGCCGACGCAACGTGACGCCCACGGCAATCCAGCCGTCCCGATTCTTGGTGGCTTTTTGAGCGACGCAGGCTTGTCACGGGTGGCTGAGTTGTGTGATGCCTGGCATCCGGCTGGCCATACCGTCGAACTTGCAATCACGCGTATGCAACATATTAACCAGATGGCAAAAGAGGAGTTTGGCCGCGGTCCGCTTCAACTCGTCCACCGGGTATTTGCCGCCCCAGCCTTACCCAGTATCGAGAAAATCGGTGACCAGCTCATGCAGCCAAACTGGACCGGCACGCCTGACGAGATGCTGCCACAGCTCAAAGAGTGTAAGGAAGCCGGTATCGACGAAGTCGTTATTGACACGAGCTTCTTCCAGGAAATGACAAGTGAAGACGACTGGATCGCCCAACCCGACTTTTTTAAGCCGTTGTTGGACGAAGCGCATCGGTAATTGACCAGAAGGAGAACACGCATGATCGAACCGTATAATGCCGTTGGTCTGGTTCCGACGTTTTGGGGAATCCGCACGCGGGCGGATATGCAGAAGAATATCGAGCATATCCGCAGCCTGACCAAAGCCGCCTTCTGGCTCTCCAATCTTGATATTCCGGTCCGGCTGCTCGCCATCCCGGA
>JAJDZM010000057.1 GCA_022824615.1 Candidatus Binatia bacterium
GGACGGACGAGCAGGGAGGGACGCATGTCAAACGAGCCCGAGAAACTGTGGGACTATGACGCGGTGGCCATCGGTCAGACCGGAACCGAGACCGCGGTCACCCTCACCCTGGACACACTACGCGAGTACGCCCAGGCCACCCAACACGCCCGGGGGGCGGAACTGGATCAGACAAACGATGCGGCACACCCGGCCGCAGTCCTGGCCATGCCCAGCATGGTGTTGGCCTACGCGCCGCTATTGCGCTACGACCTGGCGGAGAACAACGGTTTTGTGGCGCTCGAAGACGCCAAGACCGCGCGCCGCCAGACGCCGTTTGCCAAGTGCGACATTCGGTGGCATGAGCCTGTTGTGCTCGGTGATTGCATCACCGCCACCCGTCGGGTTCTGGACAAGTATGAACGACGCGGCAGCAAGTTTGTGACCTTTCGCGTGGAAGCGGTCAACCAGCGCGGGATCAGGGTCGCCGACTACGATTACACCTGCATCTTCGCCTATGCCCAGGGACAGAAGACCGTCCCCGCCTCGGAGGGGGCCGAGACGGAGGGAGCTCCAGTCAAGCCTGGGTACCCTGTAGCCGAAGCGCGTCGGGTCCTGACGGCCGAGCAGGCCACAGTGGGTACCACGCTGCCGGCGCTCCGGGTTACGGAGAGCCAGGACACGATTCTGGGCTATAACGATGTCCAGTTGGCGGGCCGGCTCATGGCGAGCAATATCCATACGGATGAGGAGTTTGCGCGCCAGAACATTTTTGGCGGGGCCGTCAACGCCGGGCCTGCCACCCTATCCTACGTGGAACAGATGCTCACCCTGTCGTTTCCGCTGTCCGCGTTTTACACCGGAGGCCGCTTGCTCATGCGCGCGATCGAGCCGTTTCGGGCCGGGCAGGTAGTGGCCCTGCGGGGCGAAGTGACGGCGGTACAGGCTATGGGAGACCACTGTCGGGTCGGCTGTACCGTGCGCGGCACCAATCAACTGGGCTCACTCGTGTGCCTGGCCGAGGCCACCTTGAATCTCTCTCTTACGGAGGAGTAGGGCAGCGTCCTTATGCAAAAAGAATTCGGAGACGCCTTTGCGTCGATTGAGGATACGACCTTTACGGCAAAATACCGTGCCAGGTGCCACTGTCAGGCCGTCCGATACGAAGTGAGCGCGGACCCGGTGGACGCGAAAATCTGTCACTGCGTAGTCTGCCAGACGCTGCACGGCGCGCCAATGCAGTGGGCTGCCATTTTTCACAAACGCCACGTGCGCATCACGCGCGGCAGCGCTCAGCTCCGCTTCTACAATAGCGAGCGGCAGCAGTATGAGCGCATTCTCCCCTGCAAAGTCAGCTGTGCCGGGTGTGGAACGCTGATTGCGGATGAGGGCCGCAAGATGTGGCTGGCGTTTCCCTCCCTGTTTGATTTCGGGCGCCCGCCCCAGGTGCCAGCGAGTTTCACACCCACGTGTCATATTTTCTATGGGACGCGGGTGATGGATATGACCGATGAGCTGCCGAAGTGGGCGGGCCATAAGAAGAAGTCCGTCCTCTTGTAAGCAGGCGAGTTGAGGACCATCTTCAGCAAAAGGTGGATTCCTGGTAGGAGTGCGTCAACAGCATTACCAAGAAGAAGACTCATCCTCTTATCATAAGATTTGGAAATGTGTGGCGAGCGTGAGCATGGAAAAGGAGAATCCGTGATGTCAGCAAGAATCGAATTCGGGATGTTCGACTGGATTGATCGCGGCCCGAATTCGGTCAGTGATCTTTACGAGTCGCGTCTCAAACTGATCGAATCGGCGGACAAGGCTGGCTTCTACGGCTATCATCTGGCGGAACACCATTCGACCCCGCTCGGTATGACGCCCTCTCCATCGGTGTTCTTCGCGGCGCTCGCGCAGAGAACCACGCATATCCGCTTCAGCCCCATGGCGTATTTGTTACCGCTGTATCATCCCCTGCGTCTCATAGAGGAAGTCTGCATGCTGGACCACCTTTCGAACGGGCGCATGGAACTCGGCATCAGCCGTGGCGTGTCACCGTACGAAATCGCTACCTACAGTGTCGATCCGGAAAAGACCCGGGAAATCTTCACCGAAGTCCTTGAGATATTCCGTCAGGGTATGTGCAACGATGTCCTGAATTACGCCGGGAAACATTTCGAATTTCGAGATGTGCCAATGACGCTCAAACCGTTCCAGGACCCGCATCCGCCGCTCTGGTATCCGTCGTTCAGTGAAGCCGGGGTCGAATTTGCCGCGCGTGAGGGAATGCACTTCATGACCCTCGGCCCACCGTCGCTCATCACGAATCTCATGGCTCGATATCGAGAAGTCGCCGCTGACAGCGGCAATGGCGGCGCCGACACGCTGAAACTGGGTGCCATGCGCCAAATCTATGTGGCGGAAACCGACGAACAAGCCTTTGCGGTGGCGAAGCCGGCGTATGATGCTTGGTACAACTCAATCCTGCAGCTCTGGCATCAGCACAATGACCACGCTTACGACAATTTTTTCGCGTGGGACTCCTGCCTCGCGGGAGAAACGATACTGATCGGATCGGTTGACAAAGTCCGGGATCAAATCCAACAATTGGTCTCGGAGAGCGGGATCAATTATTTCGTCGGTTCGTTCGCATGGGGCTCATTGAGTCCGGAGGAAAGCCAAAGATCGCTCGATCTTTTTACATCGCACATCGTGCCGCATATACACTAAAGCTTTCCCCGCCTCTGCGCTCGAGCGATGGCCTCGGGCCCGCCCTGGCTCCGGGCTTTAGTCTTTCGGTGCCGGAGTTGTGCGATATATTCGTCCCAACCTTGTGCTGGCATTCGTGTTTCCTCTGTCTGAAAAAACAACGAATCGTGCTCTTGCGTCGCCGGCTTAGCCTACGGCCAGCGTACTGGGAGCGACAACCAGGACCAGTCCCAGACCGATCAGGCCAATGCCCGTGCCTTTCCCCAGTGCTACCCCGTAGGGAAGAATCTTCTCCATAAAAATAATCAGGGTCAAAATACCCATCCACACCAGGTTCATGGTGCCGACAACGAACAGCACGGCCATCAGACTCCAGCAACACCCCAGGCAGTAGGCGCCATGGTGAAGACCCATCCGAAACGCCCCCCAATATCCGTCTTGCCAACTATTGAGCAGGAAGCCGAGTGGGGAGCGACATTTCGACAGGCAGACGTATTTGAGCGGGCTGAGCTGATACAGGCCGGCGATGATAAGGGTCAGCCCGCCGATAGCAGAGCCATACGTTCGCAAGCCAAGAAAAGTGTCAGGTAGGGACTGGATGGCGATGTCCCCAGCATAGGCCACCCCGCCAGTCAGGGTCCACAGTACGGCATACCCGGCGATAAAGAGCCAAGCCGGAGCAAAGGGGGCAGCCTGCTCTCGTTTTTGGCGCGTTACGGTAGCGAACAGCAAGGCCGTTGGCGCGACAGACGGGAACATCATGGCCACCATCATGACACCCCAGAGGGCAATGTACAGGACTGCATTAGAGACCGAGAATGGCAGGCCCATAGTCATACTCATGGTCATCATGCCTAGCCCCATCCCGCCGGCCTGACGCACGGTGGCAATCCAGGCCAGAACGGACAGCAGCACGAGGGCGGTGACGATGATGATCTTATCTCGTAAGGTCATGGCCAGCAGTCTCCTCCCTCACCTCAGCCCTTTCCCAACGAGATAAAGGACAATCAGGTCGATATGGGTCGGGGGCTGAACGCACGGTCCAGCCACGTAAAAACAGGCTAATTCTGCCAGCTAAACGGCGCAAAATGGCCGTTGGTATTACTGACGTCCCAGGCCAGGTTGTGGTCGGTGTAGCGATACGCGTTGGATTTGGCCAGCGACAGCTTGGGCGAAACCGGGTGATTGGCGTTGGTGACCCATAGCGGCTCACTACCGTCCCGACCGGTCAGTGCCTCAATGTCGATCTCCAGCACGTCCGGAATCGTCAGCCGCCGATTGTTGGCGTCCACTGTAAACGCAATGGGAGCGGTCTTGATCCCCAGAAAATTACTGATCAACCCCGAGACCAGCTGCATGGGCCCACCCGCCTGGCCGGAGAAAATCGCGCTCAGCCCCTCTTGCTGGTCTGTGGAGGCCTTGTCGTCCACGTACAGGGCCGCCGTCCAGTTGCCGTCCCCCATCTTGCCTGGACCGGGAAAGGACACCACGAGCACAGTGTTCAGACCGCCAAGGCCCGTCTGGCCATAGCTCCCCTGATTCACATGAAACGCCAGGGCCGCGTCACACCGCCCACGCGGGGGAGGATTCTGGATCAAACAGGCACAGACCGTGTCGCAATTACACGATTCAAAATAATCACCCTCAATTTTCCATTTTTCAGCCATATGTCCCTCCCTTGCAGCAGGCAGCTCATCTTATGGGTATTGACCATCTCTTGAGCCTAGGCTTCGATTGTCCCACTAGGGTATGGGCGCGGTCAAGCACTTACGAACCTTTCCGTACGCGTCACAAGGGGGGACTCTCATGGCAGGCAGTATTAGTGCTCAAGATCTAAAAGTGCTCCTGGACAGCCAGGCGCTGTATGCGGTCATCGATGTCCGGGACTGGGGAGAATTTTCCCTGGGCCAGATTCCTGGCACCAACTGCATCCCGCGCGGATCATTAGAAAAATATATTTCGGTGCTAGTCCCTCAAACCGATATCCATACGGTTCTGTACTGCGATACCGGCCAACGTTCGACTCGGGCGGCCCTCAGCCTGGAAACCCTGGGCTATACCAATGTGTCGGTCCTGGACGACGGTCTCATGGCTTGGACAGCGGCTGGCTATGAGACCATGCATGGCTGGAGTTTACGGGGCAAAGTCTATGGCGAGCGTCTCCAGGTCGAAGAGGACATCCCCGAGATGACGGCCGAAGAACTCCATGCGCGCCTTCAGCAAGGCGAACATCTGTATATCTTTGATACCCGCACCGAGCCGGAATTCAAGGCGGCGCATTTGCCAGGCGCGTATTGCACCCCAGGCGGGCAGTTAGCCCTGATCGCGCCCGAGGTTATACCAGACAAAGGCCGGACGATTGTCACCAACTGTGCCGGCCGCACGCGTAGCTTATTGGGAGCGCATATTTTACGACGGATGGGTTTTACCGACGTTTACGCGCTGAAAGGTGGCACTGGGGCCTGGCGCATTGCCGGCTATACCGAGGAACTTGAGAAAGGCGACGGCGTCCCCGTGCCCCGACTTTCTGAGACTGGTATCTCAACGTGCAAACAGTTTGCCGAGCACGTTGCTACGGAAGACAACATTTCCAGCATCACCCCTCAGGACTTGCACGCTCGGCGGGAAAAGGGCGAGTTACTCTCCCTGCTCGATGTCCGTTTGCTCGACGAGTATCAGGCCGGCCATATTCCCGGCGCCCATTTTTGTCCCGCGACTCAGATTGCCCTCCTGGTCGAGAGTTTGGTCGGGGTGAAGAACGCACCGATTATCACCATGTGTGCCGGCCGCGCCCGGGCGATTCTCGCCGCGTCTGTACTCAAGGGAGCTGGCTATCCGAACGTGAGTGTCCTAGACGGCGGTACTACCGCCTGGAAAGCATCCGGGTTTGATCTTGAGACTGGCAACCCCCAAGAGATTGATTTTGGCCAGCCCGTATGGATGGCGAGGCTGTTACAGGGACTGCCGGCCGGGGTAGAGCCCCAGGCGCTACCGATCCCTGGGCTGGCTGAAGCTCGTGCGCAAGCCGAACTACTCACTCCGCAAGCTCTACAAACCAAGCTAACCGCGGGTGAGCAGCCTGCACTGCTCGATGTGCGCAGCATAGGTGATTTCGCTACGGCCCATGTGCCAGGCGCACGCTGGCTTTCTCGGGGCAAGCTGGATCTCCAGATCGAACACGAAGTACCAAACAAGGCGACCCCCGTGGTGCTGATGTGCCGCAAGGGCAATCTCTCGCCCTTATCCGTCTCCACCTTGAAAACTATGGGCTATACACACATCGCAGTCTTGCAGGGTGGGTTTAACGCCTGGCAGGCTGCTGGGCTGTCGACCGAGCAAGGCTTAGGCGATTTATCTAGCAATGCTGAATTAGAGCAGCTGGCGATTGAAGAAGTCGGTTTATTCGGCAGCGGCCCG
This sequence comes from Candidatus Binatia bacterium, assembly GCA_022824615.1. Classification (GTDB taxonomy): domain Bacteria; phylum Desulfobacterota; class Binatia; order Bin18; family Bin18; genus Bin18. Next base: position 6,094 of record JAJDZM010000057.1, read on the forward strand.
TATGGCTTCAGCCACGAACGTATGGCCAAATATCTGCGCGATGAGGAGGCGTTAGGCCAGAAATACCAGCGTAAACGAGTCTAAACGTTGCGGGGAATTTCGGATTAAAGTTTCCGCTCCCTGCTTCACAGTCGTTCCTGTTAAGAAAGCCTCTAAGGCCGCAACGTCCCTCTTCTTTGATGGCGCTCTTACTTCAGAGTACAGAAAAAACAACTTAGAATGCCTCTTATGAGTCATCTCTCTTCTTTCCGATTAGCTGAAAAGACTCTTAACGAAGTACTAGAGCGTTTTTCATGCTGATGTAGCGAGATGAGCCACAGTGCCGGAGACCATCAGCGCACTCAGCCGGGGAGAGGCCCTGAGGAGAACGCTGGATGGCGTCCCATCAGGCGCTACACTACGGCGGAAACTGCACTAGGGTCAGGACCTATAAACGGGATGTGCATTTCCAGCGGATTGGGATTCTCTTTCCCCCCCCTTGCACTGGGGAGGGAAGAGGCAATGGCTACCGATTTCGGGCTTTCTGAAG
>JAJDZM010000202.1 GCA_022824615.1 Candidatus Binatia bacterium
CCATCAGCCTTCGGGTGGGTCGGTATTATCGCTTCCAGCCTGGGGGTGATGCTGATGAACCTCAGCAAAGAGGGCGGGCCCGCGGGCCTGCGCCGAGCCTTGCATTTTGACCTGGGCGCCTTGCTCGCTCTTGGGTGCGCCGTCTTTCTGGTGCTCGCCAGCTTTCTGTTGAAGGAGGCGACCACGGAGTTTGCCGCCCTCAATCCGCACCTTGGAACAAGTCGCTTCGAGGCTGCTGTACACGCTGTGTTTCATACCACCTGGATGGAGGTTGTGATGCTGACGGCCTACCTGTGGTGGCTGAAGCGCGAGGAATTGCAGGATATTCCAATGCACTGGCATCGGATGTCGTTCATTGGGGCGGCAAGTTTTTGCGGCAGCATCTGTGCCTTTTGGTCATACTCGTTGACCCTGGTGGTATACGCCAAGGCAGTCGCTCAAATTGAAGCCGTGGTGGCCATTGGGCTGGCTCTCGTGCTGTGGCGTGAACACGAAGTCTGGCGTCAGCTCCCCGGTATAGTCCTCGTGCTGATCGGAATAGCGCTGGTTCTGCTGGGGTGAACTCTATAGTTCACGGAAGAAACATTATCAGATGCAAATAGAAAATAGATAGGACAGTGCGAGTAGGGACGTCGGCAATACGCCGTATCTTTGACCTTACCCGCCCGCTTCACCTAGTCGTCAGCGGAGAATAGTTGTACGATCTTTTTGAGGAACCCACCCCGGCCCTTCGGGCCACCCCTCCCAAGAGGGGAGCTTTTTTATCCCCTCCTCGGAGGGGTGCCGCGTAAGCGGCGGGGTGGGTTACCCCCGACCCGGCGGCCCCCACGCTTGGCGAGCGCTGGTTCCTGGGAATGTGCATGGCACGTCCGAGGAGGAGAAAAGGGAGAGAGGGCAGGAAAGGAGTGTCTGGCTATGAACCTTCCTTCGCATACGCAGGTCGTCATTATTGGCGGTGGAATAATCGGTTGCAGCGTCGCCTACCACCTCTGTAAACTTGGCCTCACCGATGTGGTCCTGCTCGAACGCAAAAGCCTCACCAGCGGTACCACCTGGCACGCGGCCGGTCTGGTGGGACAATTGCGGGCCACCCAGAATCTGACCAGACTCGCCCAATATACGACGACGCTCTTGCAGGAACTTGAAGCCGAAACCGGACAAGCAACCGGCTTTAAGCAAACCGGCTCCCTGGCTATTGCCAATAATGCCGAGCGTTTTGAGGAGCTGAAGCGCGGTGCGTCCATGGCCAAATGCTTTGGGCTTGAGGTGGAAGTGATCGGCCCGCGGGAGGCAGCCGAGCTGTGGCCGCTCATGAATGCCTCGGATCTGGTGGGAGGGGTGTATTTACCGGGTGACGGGCAGACGAACCCAACCGATACGACCCAGGCCTATGCCAAGGGTGCCAAAATGCGCGGCGCCCGGATCTTCGAGAATGTAAAGGTGACCGGCGTTCACCAAAAAGACGGCAGGGCCAGCGGAGTGACAACCGAATACGGCGACATCCACTCGGAATATGTCGTCAATTGTGCCGGTATGTGGGCGCGGCAGGTCGGTCGCCTGACCGGGGTCAGCATTCCCCTGCACGCGGCGGAACACTTTTACGTGGTGACCGAGCCGATTGCCGGTCTGGCCTCCGGTTTACCGACGCTGCGCGACCCTGGCAGCGCGACGTATTTCAAGGAAGAAGTCGGTTGTGTGCTGGCCGGTTTCTTTGAACTCCAGGCCAAGCCGTGGGGTAGGGGCGGCGAGGCCGTTCCCGAAGACTTTGCGTTTGGCACTTTTGGTGAGGACTGGGACCATCTTGAGGATGTGTTCAAGCAGGCCATGCACCGTCTGCCGGCGTTGGAGACCGCGGGAATCAAACTTTTTCTTAACGGGCCCGAAAGTTTCACCCCGGACGACCGCTACCATTTGGGCGAAGCGCCTGAGCTCAAGAATTTCTATGTTGCCGCGGGCTTTAACTCTATCGGTATCCAGTCTTCCGGCGGGGCCGGGAAGGTCCTGGCCGAATGGATTGCGCACGGCTATCCGCCCGTCGATCTATGGGACGTTGATATTCGACGCAACCGGCCCTTCCAGAATAACCGTCGCTATTTGGAAAAGCGGGTCTCGGAAACCCTGGGGCTTCTATACGATATGCACTGGCCGTTCCGGCAGTATGCAACAAGCCGCAATGTGCGTATGTCACCTCTGCACGACCGCCTGGCCTCCCAGGGGGCGTGTTTCGGTGAAGTTGCTGGCTGGGAGCGGGCAAACTGGTTTGCTCCTCCGGGTGTGGAACCCAGGTATCAATATTCGTACGGCAAACAGAACTGGTTTGCCTATTCGGCGGCCGAGCACCGGGCCGTGCGCGAGAATGTCGGTCTGTTCGACCAGACCTCCTTCAGCAAATTTCTCCTCCAGGGGCGGGACGCGCTAAGCGTGCTTCAGCGTCTGTGCGGGAACCAGATTGATGTTGTGCCAGGCAAGGTGGTCTACACCCAAATGCTGAATGAGCGGGGCGGAGTCGAGGCCGATGTGACCGTCACCCGTGTTGCTCCGGACTGTTTCTACATCGTAGACGCCGCAGCCACGCAGACCAAAACCTTTTCCTATATCCAGTCGCATATTACTATGGACGAATACGCCTTTCTCACCGACGTGACCTCAGCCTATGCCGTGCTCGGTGTGATGGGTCCGAATGCCCGGACGCTCCTGAGCGGCTTGACCGATGCGGACCTCTCCAATCAATCCTTCCCGTTTGCCAGCTCGCGGGAAATCGACTTTGCCGATGCCAGCCTGCGGGCCATCCGTATTACCTATGTGGGTGAGTTGGGCTGGGAGCTGCATATCCCGACTGAATTTGCTCTTTCGGTCTATGACGCTCTGACTCGGGCCGGTCAGGCTCTGTCACTCCAACACTGCGGCTATCACGCCCTCAATTCCTTGCGCATGGAAAAAGCCTATCGCCACTGGGGCCATGACGTGACCGATGAGGAAACGCCGCTCGAAGCCGGGCTGGGGTTTGCCGTCCGGCTGAATAAAGACCACTTCCTGGGCCGAGAAGTCCTGCTGGAGCAAAAACACAAGGGTGTCAAAAAACGGCTGGTTCAGTTTGCGTTAGAAGACCCGGAGGCATTGCTCTATCACAACGAACCTATCTGGCGAGATAACGAAATTGTCGGCTTTATTACCTCCGCGATGTTCGGCCATACCCTGGGGGCGGCCATTGGCCTGGGGTATGTCAATCATGCGGAGGGCGTCACGCCCGAATATATTCAGTCCGGTCGCTATGAAATCGAGGTTGCGGGCAGGCGTATTCCGGCTCGGGCTTCGCTACGGCCCTTATACGACCCGGAGAACGAGCGGATAAAAGTATAGGAATAGGTTTCCCCCAGAGGAGAGGAGGCTCCCTACGCCGAAAAGAGTAAACGTGTCCTCCAATAGACAGGCAGATGCTGGACACGTCTACTCTTTGAAATGTTTTGCAACGTTCCGGGCGAACTTGGCTACGATCCTATCCGCCTTTTTCCGAATGACGGGTTGGCCAAACTCCCCCAGTTTGCCCATGAGCCGGGCTTCGGTCTGGATGGACAGTTGGGTTTGCGCCTCCTCTTGCTCGACTAATGTCAGCTCGGCACTAATATGGACGCCGCCGCCAACGCGGCGGTCGTTCGCTTCCGCTCTGCCAACCGCCCGCCAATTTATTTGGTCGAGTTCCTGTATGCTCAGCTCGCCCTGTAAGGTGAGTCGAATAGGCCCGAATGTGATTTTCATCCGGCCGGCATATTGATCCTCTCCGGTGGCGACAACCTCACTCACCCCGGGCATACAAATCGCCATCTGAGGAACATCTATGAGAAAATTCCACAGGGTTTCACGCGCAACCGGGACCGTACAGCTATGCTCAAAGTTCATACGTTTCCGCTCGCTCCCCTGGCTTGTGTCACGGCCTGTTCGATGGCTCGCTGGGTAAAGACGACGGCCATGTCACGCTTGTATTCCACCGAGCCGCGAAAGTCCGCGAGAGGGTCGACCTCTTCCGCAACAAGAGCGGCAGCGGCATGAATAACCTGCGGGGTCGGCGCTTGGCCCCGGAGGGCTGTTTCAACTGCACGTACCCGCAGTGGGGTTGCCGCGGCCGCGCCCAAGGCGAGGCGGGCCCGGATAATAGTGTCGCCGTCCAAGGAGACCAGTGCGGCAACGGCAATAGTTGCGTAATCGTCATGCGTCTGAGGCAGGAATTTAAGGAAAGCGGTTCCTGTGTCGGCAGGTTGGGGCGGAATGATAACTGTGGTGATGAGCTCTTCGGGTTCGAGCGCGGTTTCATAATAATCGACAAAAAAGTCGCTCAACTCAATTTCCCGCTCGCCGTGGTGCGATTGGACTCGAAGCCGTGCGTCCAGAACGAGCAACGCGGGAGGGGGGTCCTGGTTGGGGTCGGCATGCGCCAATGAACCGCCAAGAGTTGCAGCCGTTCGAATCCGGACGCTGGCCACGTGCCGAAAGGTTGTCGCCAAAAGGGGAAGGCGGTGTTGAATCAGGGCCGAGGTTTCTATGGTCCGGTGCGAACACAACGCCCCAATCGTGAGGCCGCTGTTGGGCCGAATCTCAGCGAGTTCCGGGCTGTGCGCCAGTTGGCGGAGGCCGATCAGATATGCAGGCTGCACCAGACGTTGCTTCATCAGGTTGATCAGCCCGGTCCCACCAGCCAGGACTTTGGCGTCTTCGCCGTGCTGTTCAAGCAGAGCCAATACCTCTTCGAGGCTTTCCGGCTCGACATATTCAAAGGTAATCATGTGGAGACCTTTCCGTCCGCCACCGCTTGGATCGACTCGATGATTTTGTAATAGCCGGTACAGCGGCACAGATTGCCCATCATCCAGCTTTGAATCTCGTCCTTTGACGGATGGGGGTTTTCGTCCAATAACGCCTTGGCCGACATGATCTGACCTGGCGTACAAATGCCGCACTGAAAGCCGCCATAATCGATAAACGCTTTTTGGAGCGGGTGCAGTCTGTCGCCTTCAGTCAGCCCTTCGATGGTGGTGACTTCACAGCCGTCTGCGGTGACCGCGAGAGTCAAACAGGAACTGACGGGCTGACCGTCAAGCAGGACGGTACACGCTCCGCACACGCCCACGCTACAGCCTTCTTTGGTCCCCGTGAGATCAAGCCCGTTGCGTAACAAGTCGATGAGCAGGGTGTTATCAGGAATGTCTCGCTCAACCGCTTGGCCGTTGACTCGGAGTTGAATGGGTTTCATGTCTAGCTGTTTCCCCTACGCATCGTTCTTGAACGTGCTGTTTTTTCTCGGAGGGCCGCATAGACTTTTTCTGCGGTTACGGGCAAATCCATCAGACGAACCCCCACCGCATCAAAGACGGCGTTTGCCACCGCGGCCGGTACAGCCACATTGCTATGCTCGCCAATGGCCTTGCCCTCATATGGGGCAGGGCCGGCGTCGCTTTCGACCAGCACGGTTTTCATCTCTGGAATATCCATGCTGGTCGGCAGTTTATAGTCACCCAGATGAACATTCGTCACGGCTCCGTCCTGCACAATCAGATGTTCGGTCAGGGCGTGGCCGACCCCTTGGATCGCCCCGCCTTCAACTTGTCCCTGATGGGTGAGCGGATTGAGAACCGTGCCGACATCGTGCGCAGTGGTGAGTTTCTGCAGGGTCACCTGGCCGGTTGCCGGGTCAACTTCGACTTCGGCTATTTGAGCGCAGAATGAGGTTACATCCATGGGGGCTTCCGCTACATATTCTCCGGTATAGCGTAACGGCAGCTCTTCCCGGTCGGCGAGTGCGGCCATCAGCGTGGGAAGGGTAAGGCGCTGTTCGTTCGTATTCACAAACTCACCCGCCCGATATGCAACCTGCTCCGACGGAGTTTCCATATGACGCGCTGCAAATGCGGTGAGCCCTTCCTTTAACCTTTGAACAGCGGCAAGGGTCGCCTGGCCGGCCATATGCGTCAGACGACTTCCCCCGGCACCTACTTCCCAAGGGGCGGAGTCGGTACTCCCCTGTACGACCCGGACGGATTCCAAAGGGACCTGTAATTCTTCAGCCACAACCTGCTGTAGAACCGTATACGAGCCGGTACCGGTATCGGCCGCTCCCGTCATAAGGGTCAGCGTAGCGTCGGCAGCTATGCTCAAGGTTGCACTCGACGGCCCAAAAGCGCCCGGCTCACGGTCATACATGCCTATGCCGCGCCCTCTATTGGCTGCCTTTTCTGCGCCCCACTTTGCTTCCTTAGCTGCGGCCTCCAGCGTCTCTTTGCAGCGAATTTTCTTCCACTTTTCACCCAGCGGGGCGGCGTCGCCTTCGATGAGCGTATTGCGGAGCCGAAACTCCAAGGGATCAAGCCCCAGTTCCTGGGCAATGAGGTCCATATGGCTCTCAACCCCAAAAACGATCTGCGGCGCACCCGGTGCGCGCATATGCCCGGCGGGCACGGTGTTGGTGTAGACCCGGAAGACTTCAATCTCGACATTGGGCATCCGATACGGACCGGCGGCATGAACACTGCCGTGCACGGTATGCAGGGGCGTGAAGGCGCTATAGGCCCCGCAGCTAAAAACCAGCCTGGCCTTGCGGGCAACAATCCGGCCGTCGGCGTCTACGCCGGTCCGGAGCGTAATGACTGCCGGATGACGCGGATTGCCGGCTAACAGTTCTTCGGTATAGCTCATAACCATTTTGACCGGTCGGCCGGCGGCTGCGGCCAAGTGATAGCACACGACGCTATCCATGAGTGAGCCTTTTCCCCCAAAATCACCGCCAATAGGCGCGGTGTTGACGCACACACGGTCCTCGGCCACATCGAGCGCAGCCGCAAACTGAGCCTGGGCCACAAAGGGGGTCTTATTGGAAATCCACAGATTGACTTTGCCGTCCGGCTCAATCTGGACGACGCTGGCGTGCGGCTCGATATAGCCCTGATGAACCGGGGGAATGGTAAACGTATGGGTAAACTCGCGAGCGGCTTGGGCAAAGCCGGCTTCAATATCACCATGGGTGTAGAATACCTGTGACACCACGTTGGGAATGTCGGGGTACAGACGGTCATCACCCGGATGCACAAAATCGGGCACAGGAGGATGGGTATAGGTGCTGGTGTCGGCATGGACGCGCGGTGCATCTTCCTGCATGGCCTTGACCGGATCAAAGACCGCAGGCAAAGCTTCATACTCGACCGCTATGCGGGTAAGGGCTTCCTCGGCAATATCCATGGACTCAGCCGCCACCGCGACCACCTTCTCGCCCACAAAACGGACCACATCACGCGCGAGGACGGGCTTGTCCAAAAAGAAACGACCGATACGGCGGTCCGGCAGCTCCGCACCGGTAATGACCGCGTGGACACCGGCCAGCGCTTTTGCCTGCGAGGTATCAATCGAGACAATGCGTGCGTGGGGAAACGGGCTGCGCAGGCATTTGCCATACAGCAAACCGGGCAGACGAATATCCGCGGTATAGCGGGCCTGCCCGGTTACTTTTGACGGTCCTTCTACATGGCCCGCCGGTTGCCCAACGCTGGCTAAATCCATCATAGTGCCCTCCACAGTCAGACACGACCCAAAGTACGGATATCGTCATGAATCCTTTTCACAGTCAAGCGCCGCAGGCTAGATTGACCTGAAAGGTCGCGGGTCAGTATAGTCGTGCCAGAGGAGAAAGTGTCAGGAGTTCTGCATGTGTCTCTGGGAGCGAGTGGTTGGAATGCCGAGTTTCGATATCGGGGTCGGACATGGTTCTGCCTATCACCTGGTTGAAGAAAATATCGCGCACTACGTGGTCAAGGCGTATCGCGGCCGGCCCGAGCGTGCGCTGACGGCCGGCAGCATTGTTCGACATATTATACAGGAACTGGGCGTGACCGGATTCTCCTTACAACCGGAGCACATTATGAAGTGGGTCTCGGTATTTGAGGAACGGACGGGCCGAAAGATTCTCGAAGCGGAGACCGGCACGTTTCCGGTACGCTACCGGTGTGTATATCACAAAGATATTCGGATTCTCTGATCAGATGGCTGCCTGCTCCAGTCAAAACGGCCAAGGGCGGATACCCTTGGCCGTTCTTTTTGCGAGTGGTGCACTGAGATTCTATGCGTTCAGCTTGGCTTCGTCCGCTGCGGTCGGCCCCTCGACTCTATACAGCTTCTGTCCGTTGTCCCACAGGATTTTACGCCGGACGTCCTCGTCGCAATCGTCCAGACCGTTTTTGATACGGTCATGAACCTCGTCGCCGTAAAGCGAAGTCGGGTGGGGAAAGTCGGTTTCAAACATGATCCGGTCCGCTCCGACCTTGTCAATCAGGCGCCGCGGGGCGATCTGCTCGAACCAGTAACAGGCGTAGATGTTACGCGCAAAATACTCGGACGGCAGCATATCGAGGTCGGGCCGTTCTTCCGGGACTCGGTTGCCGAGGAACTGATAGTCCAGGGCTTCGAGAGCAAACGGAATCCAGCCGATCCCGCTCTCGACCGAGACAAATTTAATACTGGGATAACGCGCCAGTACGCCCGAAATGATCAGGTCGCTCAACTGAATACCGTTGCGCATGAAGATATCAACCGACAACTCGGCAAAGGCCGCCATTTTACCGTAGGTTTTCACCTTGTCGCGCCGGAGTCCGCCATCCATATTGCCCGAGCCAATATGGAAGCTGATCGGCTGGTCAAGTTCGCAGGCAACTTCCCACAACGGATTCCAGTGCGGGTCGCCCAGCAGGGGCTGGCCGAGCGATTGTGGGTCTCCGGTGAAGAGAATGCCTTTATGACCCATAGCGTGACAGCGTCGGATTTCTTCAACCGAGGCGTCAACATCCCAGAAGGGCGTTGAGGTGATCGGGAGCAGGCGGCGCGAATCGGCTGACGCCCACTCGGTTTGCCAATCGTTATACACCTTGACACAGGTGAGCTTGAGGTCTGAGTCTTCCAGGCGGAGAAACTCCTGGCTGCCAAATCCCCCGACGTTGGGATACATGACCATTGCCCAGATGCCCATTTCATCCATGTATTTGAGACGCTCCTGGGCGTCGAACGCCCCTGGGTGCATCTCGTCATACGACTTGGGCCAGTTGGTCATATCGCCCACACCCGCGGTGGCGGTCAGGCCCGGATTGGCTATGCGCCGGTCGCCGAGGAACCACCACTGGCGTCCCTTGGCATCAAGGTCAACGCGGGGAACCGAATCTTTCAACCTATCAGGGACCCGACTGGTCCACAGGTCCGGCGTTTCCGTTACGTGCGTGTCAACGTCAATGATTGTATAGCCACTCATATGCGTGCCTCCTTCAGCCGCCGTTCTGAGGCCCTAGCGTATCTGAGGACTCAACAATTGCCAAGTCGGACGGAGGGGCCGGTGATTCCATGACGGGGGTGGTCGTTGTCATCAACCTGTCCGTATATGATACACTGGAACCGATTGAACCAACGAGGCAAGGGAGGACTGCATGGCAACAAAAAAAGATATCGCTCTGGTAAGAGAATTGCGGCCTAGTAACCCAACAGAAGAACAGGTGTCGGCAAAGGAGCCTGCTCTGATAGAAGAATTTCGACTCACGAGTCTGGCTGGAGAATTTGAGCAGCATAGCCAGGCAGAAATCGAACGTTTGGGCAGTGAGAATCCTGATTTTGACGAGCAACCCTACCACGAAGCCGTCTCCCTCGTCCTGCGGAAACTCGGCCGGTATCGAAAAGAGTAAAGGAAACTTTCATGATCATTACGAGTGTTCACGCGAAAAATGTGCTGCGTTATGCGGAACTGAAACTCACGAATCTCCCCCGGCGGGGAGTGATTGGAATAAGTGGAGCCAATGAATCCGGCAAAACGACCATTGCCGAGATTCTGTGTCTGGCATTGTTCGGACGGACGTTCTCTCACGCCGAGGACGATTTCCAAAAAAACATCAAGTGGGGCGAATTCGGCGCTTCAGTCGCTGTTGGCTTTCTTGCCAAAGATAAACACAACTATCTGGTGACTCGCTCTTTTGACGCAGACGGGAATCACCTGGCCCAGCTTCGCAGGGAAGGGGAAGACGAGCCTTTTGTCCGTGGGGCCACTGCGGTGAACGAGAATATTGCACAGCTGTGTGGTTTTACCTATCAACGTTTTATCGATTCCTTTTATTTAGCCCAGCGCAATATCGCCTCTCCGTCTCTTCTCCTGCAGACCGCCAAGGCGTTGGCAGGCGTTGAAACCTTTGAGCGTGTGGCGACTGAATGTGAATCTGATATACACACCCTCCAGGAAGAACTCACCCCTCTGCATAGCAGCCTTGCCGAGGCTCGCCGGCAGCGTAGTGAACTCGATATCCAGGTTGATGCGTTGCCGAATTTGCAGACAGAACGAAACGCACAAACCACAGCTATTGCTGAGCGAAAAAAAGAGAATACGGTCCGTCAGCTGGCGCTTGACCGTCTGCGCGCTGCCACCGCAGAGATCACTGAGCAAGTGAAAAAGACGATGCAGGCCACTCTCAATACCAGCTTGCAGCAGTGGCTCCATTATGCGGAGAACCTCGAGACGGCCACCCAAAACGTCGACGCGGCGAGTGAAGGGGCAGAATCCGGTTCGGGGCCACGACTGACGGGGGCACTCCAATCGTGGAGTGAGGATCTGCGCAAGCGTCTTGAGGCTTTTACCCCGGTGCGGAATGCGACAGCCGCGTACCGCCAACGTTTGGCCTGGCTCGTTGGCCAGGGAGAGCGGCCGGCTGAGGTTGACGCTCGTGCGCGCTCTTTACCCGACCAGAGAGCACAGATCCTCAGTCAGGGGGAAGAAATACGCGGGAAGCGGACCCGTCCTATTATCGGCTTTTCTCTCACGTTTCTGCTGATGGTTATGAGCTGGGGTGCGCTCTGGTTTCTGAACTATATGCCAGACCACGCCATCGGACAGTGGCTCAGCAACGACCTGCAACTCCAGGTGGCGCATACCACTGTACTTCTCCCGGTTGCCGCGGTCTCCAGCGGACTGAGCCTGGTGTTGCTCGTTATGGTTTTTGTTCTGACGGAGCAGATGCTGACCGCGCGGCAGAAGGCCGCCCGCCTCCAGGCCGACCGAGAAGCAATCAAAGCCCAACTCCAAAGCGTAGAGTATCTTCCCCAGCAGTCCTTGATAACTGAGGTGGTGGCGCTTGATGCCTGTGACGATCCACCATTGAAAGAAGCCCTGACCCAGTTTGTCCGCGGTCCTGGCGCGGCGCTGCTTGATACGGAGGCGCTCGCAGCGTTTCTTGCCCCGTTGGAGGCTGCGAGCCTCACCTGCCAGGAGGACGCTGACGCCATCACCAGACGGACCACTGAAGAAATACGGTCTGTTGAGACGAATATGGCTGCCATACAACAAGATCTGGAGCGTTTGGACCAGGCCATTACGGAAGAAGAGCGTCGCCTCAATAAAGCGGCCCAACTGGACCAGGAGGTCGCCGCGCTCGAAAAGGATATTGATGGCAAAACCCACAGTATTGAAGTACGGCGAATCGCCCAAAATCTCCTCGCTGGTTCACACCGTCGTTTACTGAGCCGGTTTAACCTGGAGATGCGGCACGTTGTGAGTAAAATCATGCCGAAGCTCACTGAGGAGCGCTACGAGACCATGCAGATCGATAATGACCTGAACGTCCGGGTATGGTCGAGTGAAAAGGGTCATTTTGTTGGTCTGAACGAAATTTCGGGAGGCACCTATAATCAGGTCATGCTGGCGATCCGTCTGGCCTTGTCACAAGCTTTGATTACCTCATCGGTGTGTGGCGTTGAGTGCTTGATTCTTGATGAGCCGTTCGCCTTTTTTGACGCCCAGCGCACCCAAAAGACTCTGGAAATTTTGCCTCAGGTCAGTCCTGAAATCGAACAGATGTGGATTATTGCTCAGCAGTTTGCTGACAGCAGCCCCTTTGCCCTGCACCTGAGTTGCTCACGGGACTCGGAGGTTTTGATCGCCCCAGTGGGCGAATATGAGGCGCTGGGGGAAGGGTAGGGGCTATGTGAGTCCTTTGAGTCCTTTGAGTCCTTGAGACCCAGCGCATCCTGTATCCCGACATAATGCAGGCAAGGAGATGGTATGGATTTCGCTCTCACCAAAGAACAAGAAGCGTTTCGCGCAGAAATCCGGGAGTTCCTGTCGAGCGAGGTGCCGGCTGAGGCGCGGGTTGAAGATGGCTGGATTAGCGGCTACTCGCGCGGATTTTCCCAGAAACTAGGTCAGCAAGGCTGGATCGGATTGACCTGGCCCAAGCAATACGGCGGGCAAGAACGGTCGTATCTTGACCGCCTGATCCTGACTGAAGAACTGCTGCGTGCCGGAGCCCCGGTCGCGGCGCACTGGCTGGGGGACCGCCAGGTTGGTCCGGCACTGCTGGCGTACGGCAGTGAAGAGCAAAAACAAGAAATCCTCCCGCAAGTCTGTAAAGGCGAGATCGTTTTTTGTCTGGGTATGAGTGAACCTGGGTCGGGCTCAGACTTGGCCTCGCTCCAGACCCGGGCGGAAGAGGAAGGCGATCACTATACCCTGAACGGCCAGAAAGTCTGGACCAGCTTCGCCCATGTTGCAGATTATGCTTATCTGGTTGCTCGCACAGACCCGGATGCCCCGAAGCATAGGGGGATCAGTGAATTCCTGGTTGCGATGGATACCCCGGGTGTCGATGTGCGACCCCTCATCGATGCCACAGGGGAACACCATTTCAATGAGGTCTTTTTCGATAATGTTGAGGTGCCGAAAAATCGGCTGATTGGTGAGAAAAATCGAGGCTGGTATCAGATTGCCTCCCAGCTTGACTATGAACGTAGCGGTATTGAGCGGCTGCTGAGTAATTATCCCCTTTTTCAGGATGCTGTTCAGTACGCAAAGGAACGGGGACTGACGAAAGACCCGCTTGTCCGGGACACGCTGGCTCAGCTTCAGATCGAGCTCGATTTGGGTCGTTCCATGGTCTATAAGGTCGCGTGGTATCTGACACAGAAGATCGTGCCGAACTATGAGGCCGCTATGGCAAAGTGTTTTTGTACCGAAGTGGAACAGCGTATTGCGAAAGCGGTGAGTGAACTGCTGGGTGATTATGCGGTCCTCTTACCCGGCTCGCCTCATGCCCGCTTGGCCGGCCGTGCGGCTCGAGAATATCTGTACGCCCCGGCCTATACGATCCAGGGCGGAACGAGCAATATCCTGCGCAATATCGTCGCCATCCGCGGTCTTGGTTTGCAGCCAGGGTAGGTAGAATGAGTAAACGTGTCCTCCAATAAACATGCAGTTGCTGGACACGTTTAGTTATCGGGACAGCATAAGAGCGAGCGGTTGTGCTTGTGCCGCTCGCTCTCTGAGACGGGCCAGTCGGCTCTGACTGAGGGAGTGCCCATGCTTTTGGAAAATAAAGTCGCGCTTATTACCGGATCGGTACGAGGGACCGGAGCCGGTATTGCCCGTGTTTTCGCTGACGAAGGGGCTCGGGTTGTCCTGAACCAAGTCAAAGAAGAAGGCAATCCTCAACAGTTGCTTGAAGAAATCGAGTCAGCCGGCGGGCAAGTCCTGTTTGTCAAGGCAGACATTACCGATGAAGCCCAAGTCACGGATATGGTTCGCCAAATAGAAGATCGATTTGGGCAGGTTGATATTCTGGTTAACAATTATGCTGGTGGTATTCCGCAGAAACTGTTTCAGGACACAACCTGGGCGGACTGGCAGTACCAGCTCGATACGACGGTCAAAGCTGCCTTTTTGTGCGCGCAAGCGGTTTTGCCGGGAATGAAAACGCGACGGTGGGGGCGGATCATCAACATCAACACGATTGGCATTCATCAACCCAGCCCGCACTATCACGCCTATATCGCAGCAAAAACGGCTATGTTGGGCTTCTCTCGGAATCTGGCGGTTGAATTTGGTCAGTATAATATCACCGTCAATATCGTTTCTCCCGGTTTGACCTTGACCCAGGAAGTCAAAGACATGCTGACACAAGAAACCCAGGCCAAGCATGAGAGTAAAGTACCGTTGCGCAGAACAGGAACGGTTGAGGATACGGCAAACGCAGCGCTGTTTTTTGCGTCTGAGTTGGGTAGCTTCGTCACCGGTCATTATATGCCCGTGTGTGGCGGGCAAGTGTTAGAGTAGGCTGAAGTATCGATCATTTGATAAAAATAAGGCTGATAATGTTTCTTCTGTCAAATTTCAGGAGGATGCATGCAACGATATGGAATCGCCCTTTTTACGCCCACGCTCCGTGACATGATGGAAATCGCTCAACTCGCCGATGAAGCTGGCTTTGATTCTCTTTGGAACGGCGAGTTTTTTAATCGCAATGGCTTGGTCACCTTAGCCGCGGTTGCCACGTGTACCCAGCGCGCCAAAATTGCCACTGGAATCGCCTATGCGTATATGCGGAACCCTGTGCTGAATGCGACCGGGGCAATGGATATTGATGAACTCTCAAACGGCCGTCTGATTCTTGGCTTGGGGAGTGGGACCCGCTCCATGAACGAAATGTGGTACGGAGAGAAATTCGAGCCCCGCTCTGCGTTGAAAATGAAAGAGTGTGTCGCCTTGATCAGGAAAATATGGGCATCACACGCGGGTGGTGGGATGAAGTTTGAGGGCGATTATTATCAATTGAACATTCCGGCGTACGCGCGTCCGCATATCGTCCGAGATCGTATTCCTCTCTATCTGGCAGCGGTGCAAAAGGGCATGTTGCGCACGACTGGCGAGATTGCCGACGGCTTGGTCGGCCACCCGCTCTACAGCCGGAAATACATCACGGAATTCATTCGGCCGCATATCGAGGTCGGAGCGAAGCGGGCAGGGCGGACCGCCAAAGATATTGACCTGACGACGTTGTTGATCACCGCGATCAGCCATGATCGCGAGCAGGCCATACGCGACGCGAAAAATCAGATCGCCTTTTATGCCTCGGTAAAATCCTACGAGGGCATTCTGAATCTGCATGGTTGGGAAGAACAAAAACGCACCATATGGGAACATTTCAGAACCTTTAATTTGCCGAAGATGGCGGCTGCCGTAACTGACGATATGGTCGAACAAATCGCGATCGCGGGTACGCCGGAAGAATGCCGTGAGCAGATTGAGAAATGGAAAGATGTCGTGGATCTGCCTATTCTGTATACTCCAACGGCTGGGGTAAAAGCTGATCGCGTACGAGAGAATCATAGGCTCATTGTCGAGACGTTTGGCCAATAATACAAACTGTGAATACGTGCGAGCACCGTCGGAGGAAAATGTTTCGTGTGAAACAGCTAAGGTGTTGGATGAGATAATACAGCCTTTCGAGTATTTTCTCCGCTTGATGAGACTAAAAATATATCAAGTAGTTATATGGTAAGATGGGAAATTCTCTGAGGTGGAACATCACTTTTTGATATATGACGCTCTACCATGCGGAACGATTCCATAGGCCCTTCACTCTCCCGGTTGAAGGAATATGGACAAACTGAAATCTAGCTATGCCCAAGCAATGTTGATGAGGTAAAAATTATCAAGGTGAATGGTGTGAGCGAAGATGCGGCCATTGGAATTTTTGACTCCGGCATAGGAGGACTCACGGTCTATCAGCAAATTGCGACTCTCTTGCCTGCCGAAAATCTGATGTATCTCGGGGATACGGCGCGCTGTCCGTATGGGACAAAGTCACACGATGTTGTGACGCAATATGCGTGCGAGAATAGTGATTTTCTCGCCGAACGGAATATCAAGATGCTGATAGTGGCGTGTAATACGGCCTCGGCAGTGGCACTCATGGCCTTACAAGAACGCTACTCCATGCCCGTTATCGGTGTCATACAGCCTGGTGCTTCGGCTGCCGTCCGGTTAAGTCAAAACAAAAAAATAGGGGTGATAGGAACTGAGGCTACCATCGCGAGTGGAGCCTATACAAAAGCGCTGCGCGCCCTAGACCCATCCCTTGAGATTTATACACGTGCGTGCCCGTTGCTTGTTCCGTTAGTGGAGGAGGGCTGGGTGGAGAACGACGTCGCCCACTCGACCGTAGCGACGTATCTCAGTAGTCTCAAACAGAGTGGCATCGATACATTGATTTTAGGCTGTACGCATTATCCCTTATTAAAAAAGACGATTGCGGCATATCTCGGCGACCATGTACAGCTTATTGATTCTGCTGAGGAAACGGCCAAGGTGGTGAGCGCAACCTTATCTGACAACCACCGGCCCCCGTTGAATGGACCGGGACGGGGCAGCTTTTTCGTCACAGACAGCCCGGATCAATTCATTAAAGTTGGCGCTCGTTTTCTCGGGGACATAGTTGAATCAGCAGTACGTCTGGAACGTTAATATCTAAAGGTAACACGATCATGTTAGCACGTTGGGCACAGAAGATTTTTGGAAGCAAAAACGAACGCGAGCTCAAGCGTATGCGTCCGTTGGTGGAAGAGATTGGCCAGCTTGAACCCGAACTGCAAGCGCTCAGCATGGATGAGCTGCGAGCGAAAACGGATATATTCCGCAGTCGAATCCAAGAGGCCACTGCGGCGACACGGGCACAGTTGGACGAGGTTGCCCAGCAGGCGGCCGAAATTACTCCAGAGGGCATTCCTGACGAAGATGATCTGGAGAAGCTGGACTACTTCCAGGAGGAACGAACGATCCTGGAAAAAGAACTCCGCACGGCTGAAGCTGATGTGCTCGACGACATTCTGCCCGAAGCCTATGCCACCGTCCGCGAAGTCTCGCATCGAGTCACCGGCATGCGCCATTTTGATAGCCAGCTCCTTGGCGGTATTGTCCTCCATCAGGGCCGCATTGCCGAGATGAAAACGGGCGAGGGAAAGACGCTGGTGGCAACTCTGCCTCTCTATCTCAACGCCCTGCTCGGTCGCGGGTCGCATCTGGTAACGGTCAATGACTATCTGGCCCGCCGTGACGTGCAGTGGATGGGGCCTATTTATCATGCCCTGGGGCTGTCCGTTGCTTCTAGCGTACATGACGCGAGTTTTCTCTTTGACCCGACCCATGTGGTCAAAGATTATCGCTATATGAATCTTCGTCCGGTCAGCCGCAAAGAGGCCTATGCGGCCGATATCACCTACGGAACGAATAACGAATACGGCTTCGACTACTTACGCGATAACATGAAGTTCAATCTTGAAGATTATGTTCAGCGTGAGTTGCATTTTGCCATTGTTGATGAAGTGGATAACATCTTGATTGACGAAGCCCGGACGCCGCTGATTATTTCCGGTCCGGCAGAAGAATCCACCCAGAAATATTACTCGCTCAATCGGGTCATCCCACGTCTCCAGCGTGAGATGGATTATGCCATTGACGAAAAACTCAGAACCGCAACGCTCACCGAAGAGGGGGTGGCGAAAGTTGAGCGTATTCTCGGCGTGCGTAACCTGTATGACCCGTCTGAGATCGGGACCTTGCACCATGTCAACCAGGCGCTGAAAGCCCATGCCATTTTTAAGCGCGATGTTGACTATGTGATTAAGGATGGTGAAGTCGTTATCGTTGATGAATTCACCGGCCGCCTCATGCCCGGCCGGCGCTGGTCGGACGGGCTGCATCAGGCTGTCGAAGCCAAGGAGGGTGTCCGGATTCGTGAGGAAAATCAAACTCTTGCGAGTATCACGATCCAGAACTACTTCCGCATGTACGACAAATTGGGAGGCATGACCGGGACCGCGGATACGGAAGCGGTTGAATTCAAGAAAATCTACGACCTCGACGTGGTGGTTATTCCACCCAACCGCCCCATGGTCCGGGCGGATCATCCTGACGTGGTGTACAAGACCGAGCGCGAGAAATTCGAGGCTGTGATTGCCGACATCCTCGACTGTCACGAACGGGGACAACCCGTGTTGGTTGGGACAATTTCAGTCGAAAAGTCCGAACATCTCGGCAGACTCCTCAAGCGAAAAAAGGTCAAGCACAACGTCTTGAATGCGGTCAACCATGAAGCTGAGGCAAACATTATTGCCCAGGCAGGTCGTTTTGGTGCAGTGACGATTGCCACGAATATGGCTGGCCGGGGGACAGATATTTTGCTTGGTGGAAACCCGGAATTCCTGGCCCGCTCCGATATTGAAAAAAAATGGGTCAACAAGGCCAGTGCTGCTCGGACCAAAAAAGGCGCAAAAACAGCGGCCACAACAGAAAAGAGTTACGAAGATCAGCTAGAAGAAATCCGTGCAGAATATAACACCGAGATCGCCCAGGCCCAGGAAAAATATGAACCTGAATGGACTCCCTTCGAGGAGGCCCGCAACGCGGCCTTGAAGCGGATGACGGAGACCTATCGTCCCTACCTCCACGCCACGCTACAGAAAGCCCGGGCCGACTATCAAGAGGCTTCGCGTGTGTTTGTTGAGTCCGTTGAGTCTTCAGGGTCTTTAGGGTCAGGACTCAACAGACCCAATGACTCAACGAACCCAAAAGACCCCCTTTCAGCGGCGCAATTGGAGACGTATGGCCAAGCCCGAGAAGCGTATGAGTCAGCATTATCAGAATATGACAAGGTGGTCGGTCCAGCGCTGAACGAAGAACAACAACAGGAATATGAGACTGCGCGTGCCGATTTCATTGCGGTATTAACTGAAGATGGAACAAGGGAGGGAGAAGCATCTGAGCGCCTGAACCTGAACCGAAGCCGCTACGAAGGCTGGCTGGAAGATTACGGTTGGTCCATTATCCAGATGGCCGGCTTAGCCCTGAGTGAAAACGGCCGGGTACAAGAGGGATACGAAGACGCACGCCGGGCGTATGAAGAAAACCAACAAGCCTACCAGGACGCGGACCAACACTATGAAGAGGCACGGAAACCGTATGAAGCCGCTGTTGCTGAGGCAGAGCGTGTATATGAGCAAAAACGCAAAGATCATGTTCAGGTCATAGAAGAGGTCCGGGAACAACTTGAGAAAGCTCCTGACGCGTATAGCCAGGATTTCAACGAAATTCTTGAGAAGTACGAGCAAACGTGCAGCGAGGAGCGAGAAAAGGTTGTTGCTGCCGGTGGTGTACACATTTTGGGCACCGAGCGCCACGAGTCCCGGCGCATTGATAATCAACTCCGCGGACGTGCGGGCCGCCAGGGAGACCCTGGTTCATCCCGATTTTTCCTCTCGCTCGAAGATGACCTCCTGCGCATTTTTGGCGCAGAGCGCGTCCAGAAGATAATGGACCGGCTGGGCATGGAAGAGGGGGAACCCATAGAAGCCGGACTCGTCACCCGGGCAATCGAAAACGCCCAGGGGCGCGTCGAGGGCCATAACTTCGACATCCGAAAACACCTGCTGGAATATGACGATGTCATTAACAAGCAGCGTGAAGTCATCTATGAGCAGCGCAGGGGATTCCTGTCCGGTGAGAACCTGAAAGGTCAGGTGCTGGAAATTGTTGAAGGGATGGCTGAAGAAAGTGTGCTGAACTATGCGGATAAAGGAATCGACCCGACGGAGTGGGACTGGAAAGGGCTTGATGACACGGTGTTTCGTCAATTCAATATGCGTCTTGGCCTGAGTGAGGAACAGCAAGAAGAACTGATAACGGAAGACCTCCAAGACCTGGTGCGGGACCGGGCGCTCCAACACTATGAAGAGCGTGAACAGGCTTTTACACCGCCCGTTATGCGGTATCTCGAAAAGGTGATCATGCTGCAAACCATGGACAGCCTGTGGAAAGATCACCTGTTTGCCATGGATCACCTCAAAGAAGGGATTGGACTGCGCGGCTACGGTCAGAAAAATCCTTTGCAAGAGTATAAGAAAGAGGCCTTTAATCTTTTTGATGACCTCTCCCGTCGGATGCAGGAAGATGTGGTTGAGAAGCTCTATAGTGTCCAAGTGGCGCGCCAGGAAGATGTCCAGCGGATGGAGGAAGGGCAGGCTGCCCAACGGCCCATGCAGATGCTGCACGGCGGACAGGCCGCTCTTCAACAGCCACAGCCGGAAACGCCCCCAGCACCTGGGAGACCGGACACCCCGCCGCGGGCGGCAAGACCCGTCCAGACCGTACGGGATACACCCAAGGTTGGTCGGAACGCCCCCTGTCCGTGTGGCAGCGGCAAGAAATACAAGAAATGTCACGGCGCATAAAAGAGTAGATGCCGAACACGTTTACTCTTTAGAGTCAAATCATGAAAATCACCGTCAAAAAATCTCCGATTCTTATTCCCGGATTTCGATTTTCCGGGGTGTCCTGTGGGCTCAAACCGAGCGGTAAAAAGGATCTGTCGTTGCTGGTATCGGACGTACCGGCGACGGCTGTTGCCGCATTTACGACGAATAAGGTGAAGGCCGCGCCGGTCGCCGTCGGTGAAGAGCGCCTCCGGGCCGGACGCTTGCAAGCTATTGTCGTCAACAGCGGGAATGCCAATGCTTCGACCGCACAACCCGGCCTCAAGCTGGCCCGGGACACCTGCGCGCTGGTCGGCCGTGAACTTGCCATTGATGCCCAACTGGTGCTGCCGTCATCTACGGGGGTGATTGGCGTGCTGCCCGACTGGAAGAAAATGCAGGCCGGCATTCAGGCCGCCGCCGCGGCCCTGGCTCCGCGCGGTTTCTGGAATGCCGTGGCCGGTATCATGACGACCGATGCTTTTCCCAAGGTCGCGACCCGGCAGGTGACATTGAACGGACGGACGCTGACCATCGCTGGCATGGCCAAGGGCGCCGGCATGATCAACCCGAACATGGCGACCATGCTGTGCTATGTGTGTACCGATGCCGTCGTGAGCCGGGCTGCGCTCCAGCAGGTGCTCGACCAGACCTTGCCCGACTCTTTCAACGCGATCTCCGTCGATGGGGATACCAGTACAAATGACACCCTGGTTCTGCTCGCCAACGGCCAGGCCGGCAACCGGGAGATTACGCCGCGCAGCCGCGGATATGCGGCCTTTCGAGACGCAGTCCGGGAAGTCCTGTGCAGCTTGGCCCGTATGTGCGTCAAAGATGGGGAGGGGGCGACCAAGGTGGTCGATATCTACGTCAACGGCGCAAAGAACAGAGCGGACGCGGAAAAGGTCGCCCGCAGTATTGCCTATTCACCCTTGGTCAAAACGGCCTTTTTCGGGGGCGACCCGAACTGGGGACGCATTGCCTGTGCAGTGGGCTATGCGGGTGCACAATTGGACCAGGACCGGCTGGCCATCAGCGTCGGCGATGTTCCGATCGGCCGCAACGGCATGAGTACTGGGTCGCGCAATGAGCAACGGGCCGCCCGGATTATGCAACAGGACGAGTTCTCTATAGACGTCCATTTACATCTGGGCCGCGGCCGTGCCCATGTCGTTACCTCCGACCTGTCCACCGGCTATGTTCACTTCAACTCGGCGTACACGACGTAGTTAGCGGCCCTTGGGCAGTTGGAGGACGCGTTCTGCGATGATGTTACGCAGGATCTCGGAGGTGCCGCCCTCAATGGTATTGGCCCGGGCGCGGAGAAAGCCGTACTGCCAATAATGTTCCGCTTCGGCCTCGTCATAGAGCTGACCGGCCGTCCCCTGCATCTCGACGGCGAGGTCTTGCATGCGCTGGTTGGTTTCGGCCCAATGCAGCTTGGCAATTGAGCCTTCCGGCCCGGCCGGATTGCCGCGCAGCAGCCGCGTCAAGGCGCGATAATTATTCAGCTTTAGGACCTCGCAATCGATATATGCCTGGGCCATTTTCTGGCGGAACCGACGGTCTGTCCGGCCTGAGCCTGTCCTGAGCCCAGTCGAAGAGGCTGAGCCGGCATCGCACAGCCAGGCACGCAGGTCGTCGTAGGTCCGTTTTTGGGCAAAGGTAAAATAGAAACCCAGCCCCTGCCGTTCAAACATGAGCGAGGTGATAATGACCTTCCAGCCTTGGTTCACTTCTCCCAGAATATTGGCCTTGGGAACCTGGACGTTCTCGAAAAAGACCTCGTTAAATTCGCTCTCACCGGTCATGGTCCGCAGCGGCTGAATCGTAATACCCGGACTCTTCATATCCACCAGGAGGGCTGATAGCCCCTGATGTTTCGGCGCGTCCGGGTCGGTCCGTACCAGGAGTAAGCACCAGTTGGCGTAGCGGGCTAAACTCGTCCACACTTTCTGGCCGTTGACTAAAAAATAATCGCCCCGGTCAACCGCGCGGGTCTGGAGCGAGCCCAGGTCCGAGCCCGAGTTCGGCTCGGAATAGCCCTGGCTCCAGATATCCGCACCACTCAAGATAGCGGCGAGATGTTTCTTTTTCTGCTCTTCCGTCCCATAGACGATAATCGTCGGTCCGACGATCTCCAAACCCAGGACATTGAGCAACCCAGGCGCTTTGTGGTTGGCCATTTCTTCATCAAAGATCATCCGTTCAATCAGAGAGGCACCACGGCCTCCGTACTCTTTGGGCCAGGAAATCCCGGCCCAGCCGCCCTCAAAGACCGTGCGCTGCCAGTCTTTCAGAAAGGCGAGGTCCGCGGCTGAGGCCTGTGGCTGAAGGTGACGCAGCGAGCCATTGTTGTGTGGAACGTTGGCCGCGAGCCAGGTGCGGAGTTCCTGCCGAAAGGTCTCCTGCGCTGGGGTAAAATGAAAATCCATGCTGGGCTCCTGTGCTGGAACAGTCGAATCGCTATTGGGAAAGCTGTTGCCGTAAGAGAGTATTGACCATCTGGGGGTTGGCCTTGCCCTGGGTGGCGCGCATGACCTGCCCGACAAAGAAGCCGAGCAGTTTTTCTCTGCCGCCACGATAGGCCTCCACTTTATCCGGGTTGGCCGTCAATACTTCAGTAATAGCAGCCTGCAAAGTGTCGGTATCACTGACCTGGCGCAGTCCCTTGGCCTCGATGATCTCTTCCGGTGGATGACCGGTTTGGCGCATTTCCTCGTAGATGGTCTTGGCGATGGTTGTGCTGATGGTGCCGTCCTGTATCAACCCGATTAACATACCCAAGTGCTCGGGCGAACACGGCCAGGTCTCGATCTTCAGCGCCGCGTCCAGTTTTTCTTCTTTGACGAAGCGCAGCACGCTGTCCATAACCCAGTTGCTGACGACTTTGGGTACTGCGGGGCAGGCGCGTACGCTGGCCTCGAAATAGTCCGCCACATCCTTGCGGGCCGTCAGTACCTCGGCATCATAAACCGGCAGGCCGTAGTCGTGTATGAAGCGCGCCCGTCGCGCAGCCGGCAACTCGGGCAGGTCGGCTTGAACGTGTTCGACCCAGGCCTGGTCCACGACCAGGGGTAACAAATCCGGGTCGGGGAAATAGCGGTAATCGTGGGCAAACTCCTTGCTGCGCATGGGCCGGGTCACCTCCCGGTCTGCATCCCAGAGGCGGGTTTCCTGGACGACCCGGCCGCCAGCTTCGACGACCTCGGACTGGCGCTGAATTTCATGCTCAATCGCCTTTTCAACGGCTCGAAACGAATTGAGGTTCTTGATCTCTGTTCTGGTGCCGAGTTCGGCGTTTCCCTGCGGACGTATGGAGACGTTGGCATCACAGCGCAGGCTGCCTTCTTCCATATTGCCGTCACAAACTTCGATATATTGGAGCAGAGTCCGCAAGCTGCGCAGATAATGACCCGCTTCCGCGGCAGACCGAATATCCGGTTCGCTGACAATCTCTAAGAGGGGCACACCGGTACGATTCAGGTCAACAAGACTCGCGCCCGCCTCGGCATCATGAATGCTCTTGCCGGCGTCTTCCTCCATATGAATCCGGGTTAAGCACACCTTTTTTGCTTGGCCTTGGGCCTGTCCTGAGTCCGGTCGAAGGGCGGCGACCTCAACATGGCCGTGTTCGGCAATGGGCAGCTCGTACATGCTGATCTGGTAGCCCTTGGGCAGGTCGGGATAAAAATAGTTTTTTCGCGCCCAACGGCTCGTGGGCGCGATCGTGCAGTGCGTGGCCAGTGCGGCGCGAAGGGCGAAATCGACGACCTTCTTATTGAGTACGGGCAAGACCCCGGGCAGACCCAGGCAGACCGGGCAGGTATGCTGGTTGGGCGCTGCACCAAAGCGGGTCGAACAGCCACAAAAAATTTTCGACTCGGTCAGCAACTGCGCGTGCACTTCCAGGCCAATGACGGATTCGTAGGGCATAGGGTCCTTTGGGTCTTTTGGGTTCTTGGGGTCTTTTGGGTCAAGACTCAACAGACTCAACTGTTAGAGCGGCGGCTTACGGGCCCGCCAGTCATGATCTTGTTCGTACGCATAACCAGCCTGAAGCAGGGCTTCTTCATCAAAGGGGCGTCCTATCAACTGGAGTCCAATGGGCAACCCGTGCTGATCAAAACCGCACGGTACGGATAGCCCTGGTAAGCCGGCCAGATTGACCGCGATCGTAAAAATGTCCGAAAGATACATCGTGAGTGGGTCCGCCAGTTTCTCTCCCAGCCGAAACGCGGTTGTCGGAGCGACCGGAGTGGCAATGATATCACAGGCCTCAAAGGCGCTCAGAAAATCCTGCCGAATAAGAGTCCGTACCTTCTGCGCCTTCACATAATAGGCGTCATAATATCCTGCGGATAAGACGTAGGTGCCGAGCGCAATGCGCCGCTTGACCTCGCTGCCAAATCCCTGGGCACGGGTCGTCTGATACAGCGCTCCCAGGTCTTCAACCTCGGCCGCCCGATAGCCATAGCGGACTCCATCGTAGCGGGCCAGATTGGAACTCGCCTCAGCCATGGCAATGATATAATAGCTGGCAATCGCATATTCGGTATGAGGGAGAGAGATGGGGACGATCTCTGCTCCCAATGTGCTCAGGTGGGCAATTGCATCTCTGACCGCAGTTTCGACTTCCGGCTGCATCCCCTCAATAAAGTATTCTTGCGGTATCCCGATACGCAGACCGCTGACGCCCCGCTCCAGGTGGGCCGTGTAGCTCGGCGTGGGCCGGTTGACGGAAGTCGAATCACGAGGGTCGTAGCCAGCAATCACTTCCAATAGGAGAGCGCAGTCCCGGACATCTTTGGTGCACGGGCCGACCTGGTCCAGGGACGACGCATAGGCCACAACACCAAACCGACTCACCCGCCCGTAGGTTGGTTTTAGACCGACAATGCCACAGAATGCGGCTGGCAGGCGAATGGAACCGCCCGTATCCGTTCCCAAGGCCGCACAAGTCTGGTCGGCCGCAACGCATGCCGCTGACCCGCCGGATGAGCCGCCCGGTACCCGGTCCGTATCCCACGGATTCCGGCAGGGGGCGAAGGCCGAATTTTCATTGGACGAGCCCATCGCAAATTCGTCACAGTTGACCTTACCGATAATCACGGCACCGGCCTCTTTGAGGTGCTGTGTCACGGTAGCGTCATACGGCGAAACAAAGTGTTCGAGGATTTTTGAACCCGCGGTTGAGCGCACGCCCTGGGCGAGGATAACGTCCTTGAGCGCAATTGGAATTCCGCACAGCGGGGGAGGGGTCACCCCGTTTGCAAGTGTCCGGTCCGCGGTTTCTGCCTGGGCGAGCGCTTCCTCGGCACACACGGTCAGATAGGAATGCAGGTGCTGGTCTGTATCTTGAATCCGGTTCAGAACCGCCTGTGATAGCTCGACCGCACTGACTTCTCGGGCACGTAGTTTTTCCTGGGCTTGATGAATGGTCAGGGCATAGTGTGACATGTTTACTCAATGATTTTTGGAACGCGAAAGAAGTGGGTTTTCCGACTGGGTGCATTCGCCAGCAGGGCGTCGGTTTGGGCGGCATTTGGTGTATTGGTAACCACGTCGTCCCGTAGCGGAGCGGACACCGCGACCGCATGGGCGGTCGGCTCAACGCTGTCGGTCTGCAACTCGCCAAGTTTATCGACATAGGTCAGGATCGTATCAAAGTGTTGGGTCAGCTCTGTCAACTCTTCCTCTGTAAACGACAGGCGGGCCAGTGTGGCAATCTGTCGAACTTCATCCGGTGTAATGCGCATATGTGCGTGTCAGTGTGTCACACCACTCCTTGCAATTCAACAAAGAGTAAACGTGTCCTCCCATAGACAGGCAGATGCTGGACACGTTTACTCTTCGCAGTGGACCGGTTGCCGGAGGACGCTCTTGATCCACGTAAGTCGTGTCAGCTACCCTGTACTTCTATGGTGAGAGGCGACCGGCGACGCCTGTTTGGTCAATCCGGCGAGCGACGCGCCGCACAGTTTTTACAGGGCCTCGGCTATACGATAGTGGACCGAAATTATCGATGTCCACGCGGAGAAATTGATCTCGTTGCGCAGGATAAAGAAACGCTTGTCTTCGTGGAGGTTCGGACGCGCCGCTCTCCGGAGTTCGGAGACCCCCTCGCCTCAGTCAACAAGCGGAAGCAGCGCCAAATCGCCATGACTGCCCTCCATTATCTGGCGCGTTTCCAACTGCACGACCAAGCCGCACGATTTGACGTCATTGGGATTATGGGGGAGGGAGACTCTGCACAACTCACCCATGTCAAAGAGGCTTTTGAATTCCCAACTTCAGGATAAAGAGCGAAGCATGCTTGATATTAAACTGATCCGAGACAACCCGGAAGAAGTAAAAAAACGCCTGGCAACAGTGGGTGTTCCAGGTTCCGACGTTGACGCTCTGCTCAATAGTGATCGAGTCCGGCGCGCGCGCATAAACGAAGTCGAGACACTGCGTGCCGAACGCACGAAGCGTTCAAAAGACATCCGAAAAATTTCAGCTCCTACCGAGCGAGACTCCGCTGTCCGATCCATGCGAGCGCTCGGAGAGCGTGTGAGCCAACTGGAGAAACAACTCGTTCAGGAGGAAAAAGACTTCCAGCAGCGGCTCCTCGAGTTGCCAAACCTGCCCCACCCAGACGTCCCGGTTGGGCAAGACGAAGACGAAAATGTCGTCATCCGAACGGAGGGCAAACCGTCGGATTTTGCGTTTTCTCCTCGGCCGCACTGGGAACTGGGCGTAGCCTTGGGCATCATTGATTTTGAGCGCGGGGTAAAAATTTCGGGCACTCGCTTTTATATCCTCAAAGGACTTGGCGCCCGACTCCAGCGCGCGCTGATTAGCTGGATGCTGGACCTGCATGTCAATGAACACGGCTATACCGAAATATACCCACCGGCCATGGTGAAACAGGATTGTTTGGTTGGGACGGGTAACCTGCCAAAATTCGGGGACAATCTCTACCGGGATATTGAGGAAGACTTTTGGTTTATTCCTTCGGCAGAAGTGCCCGTGACCAATCTGTATAGAGAAGAAGTGATCGAACCCGGACAGCTTCCGTTGTATCATGTGGCGTATACGCCGTGCTTCCGCCGGGAGAAAATGTCTGCGGGTCGCGATGTTCGTGGCATTAAACGTGGCCATCAGTTCGACAAGGTCGAAATGGTAAAATTTGTTGAGCCTTCACAATCGGATGCAGAGTTGCTGGCGCTGGTCGACAATGCGGAAGATGTGTGCCGCAAACTCAACATCCCGCATCGGGTCGTTCAGATGTGTACCGGAGACCTGAGTTTTGTTGCGGCCTGCAAATATGATGTGGAAATGTGGGCGCCGGGTTGTGCGGAATGGCTCGAAGTGAGTTCCTGCTCCAATTTTCGTGATTTCCAGGCCCGTCGGGCGAAAATCCGGTATCGGCCCGAACCTGGCGCAAAACCTGATTTCGTGCACACCCTGAACGGTTCCGGACTCGCCCTCCCACGGGTTGTCATCGCTATTCTTGAAAACTACCAACAAGAAGATGGGAGCGTTGTCATACCCCATGTCCTTCGCCCCTATATGGGGGGACGGGAGAAAATCGATACGGCTTAATGATTCGCTCCGTGAGGGGGTGAGGGGGAGTTGACGACTCAGGGGCAGCCCGTTACTAAATTGCCCAAGAAAACGGCGAAACTCTGTGGCAGAAGACGCGCACAAACCAGCGTCCGGTCAGGATGTCGAAAATACCATCGAGGACCTGACGAAAGAACTGTCTCGCTTAATCAACGAAGCTGGGACGGACGGACGTGAAGAATTGCGTGACTATGCAATAAGCCTGCTACAGGGTGAAACGGAAACAACACAAACGGAAGAGCCCGTGGGGGAAGATTCGGCTCAGCCTTCTACCCCTTTTAGCCCAGTTGCTTTGAGCATTCCATTTCTGCTTATTGGTATTATTCTCCTCCCGCTTTTCGCTCCAGTAGGGCTGCTGATGTTGTTGTTGGCGATAATCATGGGGGTAGGGGGTTGGCTGGCTCTCATGTTCAGAAGAAAATAAAAGAACCAGGCAGAATCACTCTCACTAAGGAGTAAGTTCCATGGCAAAAAAACCAACTTCTCCTGAAGAAATCCAGGAATACGAGGAGCGTCGCCGTGTTGAGCAACGGGCGGAGCGTGAGAAACGACTCCGTGAACGCGCGCAACGGGGTGGCTTGTGGTCTCGGCGTGATTTTTTTGGACGGCTCAGCTGGGGCGGTTTTGGGCTGGTTTCGCTCGTGAGCCTGCTCGCCTTTGTCCGCTCAGCCTTTCCTCGGGTGCTCTTCGTCCCGCCATCAACCTTCAAGGCAGGCTTTCCTGGAGACTACCCGGTGGGCGAAGTGAGCGAGAAATACCGGTCAGATCAACGCACCTGGATCGTTCGAGAACCGCAAGGCTTCTACGCCATCTTTGCCAATTGTACGCACCTCGGCTGTACTCCCCGCTGGTCGTCGTCGGAGAATAAATACAAATGTCCCTGTCACGGCAGCGGCTATTATCGCACGGGCTATAACTTTGAAGGCCCGGCCCCACGGCCCATGGATCGCTTTAAGTTATCCTTGGCTGACGACGGTCAACTCTTAGTTGATAAAAGCAAGATATTTAAGATGCAGCCTGGCGTTGACCCTAATAAACAACACCCCGACAGCATTTTGCGCATTTAGCTGCCAGTGGAAAAGCGAGTGTAAAGGCAAGGAAAGAGTATGAGCAGCCAATTTGATGAACTCAAACGCCAGGTCATGGAGTCACAGGTCTGGCAGTCCATTTTCCGCCACGGCTACGAAGATACACCACGCAACCGCATTCTGATGGTCTCGGGCAATGTCTGGCTCCATCTACACCCCTCGAAAGTCCGCAAACATGCCACGCGCCTGCGTTTCACCTGGTGTATGGGCGGCATTACCTTTCTGATGTATTTGGTCACCGTAGTCACTGGCGTGTATCTCATGTTCTATTACCGCCCGGTGGCGGAATACGCCTACGCCGACATTAAATATCTCGAATTTGACATGCCGTTTGGTATGTTGATGCGTAATATGCACCGCTGGGCTGCCCACGGCATGGTGATTGCCGTCTGGCTGCATATGTTTCGCGTCTTTATGACGGGCTCGTATAAGCCCCCACGTGAGTTTAACTGGGTCGTCGGTGTCCTGCTCTTAGTCTTGACCTTGCTTCTCTCGTTTACCGGATACCTCCTGCCGTGGGACCAGCTTGCTATCTGGGCTGTTTCGGTCGGATCGAATATGGGCCGGGCAACCCCGCTGTTGGGATATGAAGGGCCTTTCAACGAGGTGCTCGGGGTGAACCCGATTTACGATGCCCGCGCTTTTCTCTTTGGCGGCGGAGAGATTGGGGCACATACCTTACTCCGTTTCTATATTTTGCACTGTATTTTTATTCCATTGGTAACGAGCCTATTTCTGGCGGTTCATTTCTGGCGTATCCGGCGCGACGGATTCTCGGGGCCAGCCCTCTAGTCGAGGTCTCTTATGCGCGTACTTGCGATTCCCATTTTAGTTGGCGTTGTGTGCTGGCTGCTGTACGTAGTGGCGAAACCCAAGGCGTCTTCTTCGGAAGACCAATAAGATAAGGAAGCTGTTATGGCGGAAATGGGCTCAGCGGCCACGCGAGTCGAAGTCACGCTCAAGAAAGCGACCGGCCCCGGCGACGATAAGGTCCATACTTGGCCGAATCTGGTTCGAGCAGAATTCCTCTGCACGCTGTTTGTCATGATCTTCCTGCTCTTATGGTCGCTGCTGGTCGATGCGCCGCTTGAAGAGCCAGCCGACCCTGGGCGCACGCCCAACCCATCTAAAGCGCCCTGGTATTTCCTTGGACTACAAGAAATATTGGTCTTTTTCGACCCCTGGCATGCCGGAGTGGTGGCGCCCACCTTTATCATCATGGGACTGATGGTCATTCCCTATATCGATATCAATCCCAAGGGAAACGGCTATTACACGTTTCAAGAACGAAAATATGAAATCATAACCTTCATCTTTGGCTTCCATGTGCTGTGGATTTCAACCATTATTATCGGCACCTTTGTCAGAGGGCCGGGCTGGAACTGGTTTTGGCCCTGGGAGGTGTGGGACGCCCACCTAGTTGAAGCCCTGACCAACCAGGACCTGCCCTATCTGGTTGGTATCCGGGACTATTGGACCGCAGCCGTCTTTGGCCTGTCACTCATCATTGGTTTCTTTGTGCTGGGGACCGCTGCCATGTATTGGTGGGTGGTGTGGCTCAAGGGCCGTGAATTTATGCAGCGCTGGGGCGCGGCTCGATTTTTCTTAACGTCATTTCTCACGCTGAATATGATTGCCGTAGTGATTAAGATGCTGCTGCGTCATATACTGAATGTCAAATATATTTTAGTCACGCCGTGGATTAATGTCTGAAAAGAGTAAACGTATCCAGCATCGAGTATCCATAGGAGAACCTGTTTACTCTTTATGATGTTCTATCTGGCAAAAATTCTTCAGGCGCTTGGGATTGCAGACGTTGGATACGCTTTATTCGTTGGGCTGACTGAAGAAAAGAGTATGGGTAAGGAATTATGGCTCCTTGGGATTGGGGTGGTGGTGTTTTATCTGGGTCGCTTCCTTGAGACGCGCGCAAGCAAAGAGTAAACGTATCCAGCATCTCATATCTATTAGGAGGACACGTTTACTCTTTCGACTCATAGTGGATTATTATGGCACGTAGAGAAGTTGACGACGAAAAGCGCTCGTATAGTGGAGTATTTCTCTTCGCAGTGGGACTGCTGCTGATCGGGTCGGTCTGGTCGGTCTGGGACGATGCGATTTCGCGCCGGCCCTGGAAGAAATATCAGGCTGAATTCTCGATGCTCGCCTACAATCAAACCCTGGCGGAGATCCAGGCTGAAGAAGAGCGGCTCGCCGCAGACTCGGCCTACCAGGAGGCTATGGCGGCATTAGAATCGGCCCAGGCCGATATTGCGGGCGGGGAAGGGGGGCAGCGTCTCGCCGCGCTGCAAACCGAACTGGCGGCCGCCGAAATGCGGACGAGTGACGCGGAGAACGTCTTACGTATGGTCCGCAGTGAGATTGAGGCCGCCTGGTACGAATACGACCATGCGATTCAGTTGGAACACTCGACGAAAGACGAGAAAGCCCATCTTGATGCGCTCCTGGCTGAGGCGGACGCACGTGAAAAGGTCTTTCTGGCCGAGCAATCGGAGCGAGACCGGATTGAAAACGAAATCAATGAGATCAACGCGCGTGTTATTGCAGCCCAGGACACGTTGCGTAATATGCACCAGCAAAAGGATTTCCTGACTCAACGGCTCGACAATTACATCATGCAGCCACTCCCGGGGCTTGTCCTGCCCACGATTCCCGCTATTACGCAGGTGGTCGTGCCGGAATTCGACCGGAGTAATTTTGATACGCCGCTGTCGCGCGTTGACCGTTGCCAATCCTGCCATGTCGGGATCGACAAGCGGGGATTTGAAGACCAGCCGAACCCGCACAAAACCCATCCGCAGTATAACCTCTTAATGACGAATCATCCACCGGAATTGTTCGGCTGCACCTCGTGCCATAACGGACAGGGGGTTGCCACCAGCAGCGTAGACATTGCCCACGGCTATGTCCAATTCTGGGAGCACCCGCTACTGCTCGGTCCCAAAATGGAAGCCAACTGTCTGAGTTGTCACACGGATATGCAGACGGTGGCAATGCAGAATACGACAGTTGGCCAGCATATCGCTCGCGGCGAAAAGCTCTTTATGCAGCTCGGCTGTACCGGCTGTCATCTGGTCGAAGGGTATGGTGAGGCCAAGGAAATAGGTCCCTACCTGCGGCGGGTCGCTGCCAAGTCCGATCCGGCCTGGATGGTTGAATGGGTCACTAACCCGCATGAATTTCGGCCGCATACCCGCATGCCGCACTTCTTCTTTACTGAGGATCAGGGCCGGGCGGTGACGGCCTATTTGATGAAGGCCAGCATGGAGGAGGGGCAGGCGTGGTTGGAATCTCATCCTGAGCCTGAAGGGATTGACTCGACGAATGCGCAACTCGTCCAAAAAGGCGAGCAACTCGTCAACTCCCTTGGCTGCCGAGCCTGCCATGGGTTCAGTCCGGAACAGACCGCGACTATGGTCGGGCAGAACAAAAATCATGCCCCGAATTTAGCCCGGGTTGCAGAGAAGACGAACGCGCGCTGGTTATATCACTGGATCAAAAATCCTCGTGACTACTCGCCAGATACGGCCATGCCGGATCTGCGTCTGGGTGACGAGGAGGCACAGGCCATTGTGTCCTATCTCTTGACCCTCAAGACGGAGGTTGAGCGGCCAGACATTCGAGCCGAGTTGGAGGATCCGGACTTGATACTTGAAGGGGAAGGCTTAGTCCGGAAATATGGCTGCCATGGTTGCCACGACATCCCGGGCATGGAAAAAGAGGCACGGATCGGGGTGGAGTTGACCTCATTTGGGGAGAAGAGCCTGGAAGAACTCTTCTTTGGGAATCGGACCGATGTCCCGCATACCTGGGAAGATTGGACATATGAGAAGGTCAATGCCCCGCGGGGCTACGCCACGGAGCGGATTGAGCAGCTCATGCCGTCGTTCAATCTCTCGGACGAAGATATTCTCTCTGTCCGCGTCTTTTTGAAGAGTCAGACCGGCCATCATGTGCCTGAGCAATTCACCGCGCACAGTGATTTGACCGACGCCATTGTTAAAGGGCAGCGGCTGGTCCAGTACTATAATTGTACCGGCTGTCATGTCATCGAAGGTGGCGGCGGAGATATTCGATCGCTCTATTTGGATAATCCCTCCTTTGCTCCGCCCATCCTGACCGGACAGGGGAAAAAGGTGCAGCCCGAGTGGTTCTACGGTTTTCTCAAACAGCCTATTCCCATTCGTCCCTGGCTTGAACTACGGATGCCCACCTTTCATTTCGCCAATGACGAGGCCAGTGGTATCGTGGACTATTTTAACGCCTTGAGTAAGCTGGAGATTCCGTACACCTATTTTGACCGCACCCGCACCTCGCCAGAAATGGTTCATGCGGGCGAGGTGCTCATGTCCGAGGATTATTTTGCCTGTTTTTCCTGTCACCAGCAGGGCGACCGTAAGCCGGAGGGCCCGCCGGCCGGCTGGGCGCCGGACCTGGCCCTGGCTAAAGAGCGCCTGAATCCAGAGTGGATTGTTGAGTGGATTCAAGACCCTCAGACCCTGATGCCGGGGACGAATATGCCCACCTTTTATCCCGGTGGTCCGGATGATATCTTTGACGGCGATGAGGATAAGCAAATTGTCGCCATGCGGGATTATATCATGCTGCTTGGCATCAACGATCCGTTTGCCAGTATGAATGGGTCGAATGAAACAGAGGCCGGTACAGCCTCCGAAGCAATAGAAGAATTTCAGTTCTGAAGAGGAGGAAGCATACGTATGATGCATAGCAAGATGGTTATTTCCTTGGTTGCAGGAGCAAGTCTCTCTTTCGCGTCTGTGGCTCTTGGCTACGATGCGGGTGCGGTCAGCAACGGCGGGAGCATTAGCGGAACCATTACGTTTACCGGTGATGCGCCTGAAGCCAAACCTATTGAGGCCACGAAAGATGCCAAGGTCTGTGCGCAGACGCAAAAATATGATGAGAGTCTCGTTGTTGGCGAAAACAAAGGCATAAAAAACGCGGTCATCTCAATCTCGAATATTTCCAGCGGAAAAGATTTTGGCGAGGCAATAGCCTTGGATCAAAAAGAATGCGTCTACACGCCGCATATCGTGCTTACGCCGGCTGGCTCGGAACTCGAGATTCTCAATAACGATGGCATTTTGCATAACATCCATACTTATAGCGAAGCAAACCCGGCCTTTAATCAGGCACAGCCGAAGTTCAAGAAGAAACTGAAAAAGAAATTCGACCATCCCGAGTACGTGAAAGTGACGTGCGACGCGCATAACTGGATGACCGGCTGGATCGTGGTCATGGACCATCCTTATTATGCGGTAACCGACGGGGAGGGGAAGTTTAGCCTGAGCGACGTCCCTGCCGGCGAATATGAAG
>JAJDZM010000288.1 GCA_022824615.1 Candidatus Binatia bacterium
AAATCGACCTCCCGCTTCTGTTTATCACGGAGAAAATTGAGACTGAGCGTTTTTTACTGACGCTGATAGTGCTGGGCCAGCGTTGTTTTCCCCACCTGACGTGGGCCACTGACAAAGGCCATTTTGTGGAATTCGGTAATAATCGAGTCAATCAGACCGATAACGGTACGCTCAATCCTTCTCCTATTTTAGACCAAACTCGAAAAAAGTCATGACCTTTTTCGATGAAACTCGAAAGTTTTCTTTTTGGCAGGGGGCGACGCAAGCCCGCTGTCAATCGCCGCTCGCCGCGGACAGACCGAGTTGTCCCCCTGCCCGACTTGGCTTACAATCGGGACTACGCTTTCGTTACTCCACGCAAGACAGGGAGTAGCAATATGGAGCGGAATCCGATTGAGAACAAAATGAGAAAGGATGATACGCATGGTTGTGCTTTATGTGTGTCTCTCAATACTCCTCCTGAGTCTGCCGGCATGCAGTAAGAGCCTTATTCCAAAACTCTCAGGCTCCGACAAATCGGCTTCGACCACACCGATCGCAGAAGAAGGGAAAATCGACGCGGACTCTCAGACCGCCCACTTTTCAGTGCCGCCGCAACAACTGGCGGCCCTGTTAATCAAAACGGCCAAGGCCGAGGGCTGGGCACCCAAGCAACGGGCGGTTGAAAACGATGACCGCTGGGTGGTGACCGTCCGCGACCCGGACAAGCCGCTCGGCAAGTCGGAACAGAACGTCTTTATTGAGAGCAATGCCGGCAGTGGCAGTGTCGTCCAAGTTGGCTCCGGCGTTGCGGCGCTGCCCGAGCCGTTGCTGGCACCGCTCAAGGCTAACGTGACGACATATTATGAGCCGCCCAAGCCGGTGGCGCAGACACTAGCGGCAACGGAGGAGCGAGACTATTCCGACAGAAAGTCTCCGGCCGATGTGGTGGTCACGGCCGGGACCCCAATGCGGCCCTACCGGAAACTCGGCAAAGTCAGATCGAGTGTGCAGCGGAATGAAAAAACCCTCTCCCAGAAGATCTGGGACGCGCCGATGTCCCTTATCCGAGACACCGACGAGGAGAGCACCAGCAAGACCCGTCTGTTCAACAAGCTCAGCGCCAATGCGATACGCAAATACGGCAGCCAGGTCGATGCCATCATCAAAGCTCGCTACAAAGCACGCACGGACGGCAGCGCGTTTGCGTCAGGGCTGGCCGTGCAGTACGTCGCAACTGAAGAGCGCTTGGAGGAGATCGAACGGCTGCATGAAAAAGGCTATTTGACCGACACCGAGTACGCGGACAAACGGGCGCAAATCCTGCAAGGGCTCTAGCGCCGTTTTAGGGATTGGGCTCTTGTCCCCTCTCCCCTGGAGGGAGTGGGATCGGGTGTGGGGGTCTACTTCACCACAATCGGGTTGATCGGAGAGCCGGCAGCACCGACAATCTTGAGCGGCGTACAGGCGTACAGAAAAGCATACTGTCCATCTTCCGCACAATCGGCGGCCAGGTCTTCGAGCCAGTTGATTTCGCTGAACAGAACACCAAGATTGCGCATGAGCGCCCCGTGGAGCGGCACAAAGCAACCGGACTCGGGGTGAGAGGTTTGCTCGCTTGCCAGGGTATCGCTACCCAAGCTGGGGATTTCCATTTCGTGGAACCAGCTCACCAAATCGGGGCTGTACGCAATCCCCGGTTCACTCATGGCCTGGACAGCCGTATCGGGCGAGTCGTCAGTCGCTTTTTCACCGTAATAGGCCGCCGGTCCTTCGGTAAAAAAGCGATTCAGCCAGCCGGTCCGAATCAGGAGAATATCGTGCTTTTCGATGGTCAATTTTTGATGTTCGGCTGTCTGCTGCAACTCGTCCAAGCTGATGCCATACCCGGCAGGCAGATGGGGCAGGTTTTTGTAGCGAGCTACATCGAGCAAGACGCCACGACCGACCACGCCGCGTTCCGCCACGGGTAGAATGCTGTCTTTACTGAGTCCGCCACCCATGGTCGTTCTGGCGTCATAGCCATTATAGAGTTTGTCGTCGAACCAGACGTGACCCAAGGCATCATACTGCGTCGTGGCCTGGAGATTGGTCATCATGACGTCATCGGCGTACTCGATTCCCCCTGGAAACGGCTGGGCTTTGCCGCTCAGATAGTGGCCCTTGTCCATGACCATCATCCGACTCGGCTGGCTGCGGCCCTTATAGCCGGGGTCGCCGTCGGGATGGCACATCCGCACCTGGAGCGTAAAGACCTTGCCGCTTTGAACAGCCCTCACCCCACGCAGGACTTCCGCTCGGGTCAGAAAATTCAGAGAACCGAGTTCATCGTCCGCACCCCAGCGTCCCCAGTTTTTGGGCGCGTCTTTTAAGAGTTCTGTCAGCGTTTGAGCCATGTCCGCCTCCTTCTGAAAGAATTGAAGGGACGGATAACAAACCTCAGATACGCAGACAAGCATCGATTCGAACCGCCGGCTGCGTCATACCCGTAACGCCCCCCCGCTGGAACGTCGCTGCCGTTCCTGGCAAAAAGGGGGAAAGCATACCAAAACGGTTTCAGACACGTGGCTCACGGATCAGGCATCAGACGACTGCGGACCTTGTTTTTTCCTCTTGTTATTGGAGTAGCACTCTGTAGCAGTCCCGGCGCTGCTGCTGAGTCAGACGAGCCGCCAGCGCCCGGCCAGGAGAGCTTTCGCCTCGTGGATGAGGGCGGCAATTCCACGACCGATCTGGGTATAGACCCGCATATCGATCCACCCCAAGTCGGCCTCGACCCGACGGCTGTCGTGACGCCCCACAACGTCCTCGGATTGGTCTTTCAGCAATCGGCAGCCGCCCGACAACTCTGGTTCCTCTTTGCCGGGGTTGGGTTGGGACTGCTGATTTTTTCCGCCGTCCTCGTCCGGTTCATCACTGGAACCCGGACCGTTACTGTCATCCTGGCACTTTGGGCGCTGGCCTTCAGCGTATTTGCCTATCTGCACTGGACCGCCCTGGACACGGTTCAGCAGCAACGCCGACTCCTGACACGGCTGGTCCAGCATGCAGCCGATCAGGCTTCCGCGCCAGACTCTCTTGTCTCTCTGGCGGCCACAATCCAACCTCTTTCCCGAGAGCTGCCGGCGGCCGCGCATCTCTGTCTGGACATCCTGATCTTGGGGACGCTGCTGCTCCTGTGGCGATACGGGAGGCGGGGCAGGCCATAAGCGGTGCGTTGGGACTCACAACGCCGGGTTGTCCAGAGGCAGCCCGACCCGGACCCGCCCGTGGGTCGCGCCGTTTACGTCCCAAATATGAGTAAAATGGCGGGTTGCCGTGCAGATATCGCGATAGGCGCGCGCAATGGGGTTATTCATATACACCCCACGCCCGCCACCGGCATCCCAGATCAGGTTCGCAGCCTGAAAGGCCAGCTTGCCGGCGTAGGCACCCGCGGCGCGATATTTCGTCCGCTGCTCGGGTGACGGTAAGTTACCCGCTTCGAGGATGTGCATAATCTCGTCGCAGTTTCTGTACAGCAAGGCTTTGGCAGCTTCGACCGCCAGCGTCGCCTCCGAAATTTTCGTGTGTTGTAACGCCTGCTCGTGCAGGCTCTGGCCGGACATGAGCGCAACCCGGCTTTTGACCTGCTCAACATAGTCGCGCACAATGCCCTCGGCGATCCCGACCGACGCACTGGAGATGAGAATGCCGAACGTCATATAGCTGGGCGAGCGGTAGAGCGGCGCACGGTTGACCTTACGCCCCGGACTCGTCTCGCCGCCTTTCAGATGCCGTAGCGGCAGCGTCATATGGGTCGGGATAAACACGCGGTCGGCTTTGACATCGTGACTGGCTGAGCCCCGCAGTCCGATGGCGTCCCAGGTATCGAGAATCTCGAACGCGCCCTGGGGCAGGATGAAATAGCGCTCTTCGGGCTTCCCGCCCGGTCCGTTTTCCACCATAGCGGCAAACAGGCACCAGTCACAACTCGTGACCCCACTCACAAACGGAAACTGCCCGGACAGTTCATATCCGCCCCGGACCTTTCTGGCTTTGCCCAGAAGAGGAATGAGGATGCCGCTCAACAGATTTTGCGGACTCGTACCCCAGACCGTTTCTTGAGCACGTTCCGGCCACTGCGCCACCATGAAGTTATGACCGATGTATTGGGCCAGACACCAGGCGGTCGAACCACAGCCACTGCCGACCGTCGTCAGAATATCGACCATACCGGACAGGTGAGCCTCACACCCCCCATAGCGCGCCGGCTGGAGAATCCGAGCAAGACCAGCCGTCTGGAGGTCTTGGCGGGTTTCATCGGGCAGGTGTCGAAGGTCATCGGTGTGTGGCGCACGCTGGCGCAGGACGGGTGCCAGCGCCTGGGCGCGGCGGACGAGTTCCTCGTGTGAGCCAACCCGAGGACGCCGGCGGCGTGGTTCCATTTTCGCCGTGGATATACGCTTACTCATACTGTCCTCCTCATTTTGTGTATTGCACTGGAGCACGGGCCGGGCAACCACAGGGGGCCGGGCAACCACAGGGGGTTGCCCCTACGTGGTCCTCCCTTGCAGGGATGCCAGCGGATAGGCTAGGTTCGAGCCCCGAGCACGAAGACAGGAGTACCCGCATGGCGATCACCACCATCACTCATTACTTTGATTATAAGAGCCCGTACGCCTACCTTGCCCAGGAGGAAACTTTTCAACTGGAACAGGAGTTCGATGTGACGGTAGACTTTCTGCCGTTGACCTTGGACATTCCCAAATTTTTGGGTTCTGCCGAGGTCGATGGCACGGGCAGGGTCGTTGCTGAGGAGCGGAATGCCCATCAGTGGCGACGAGTGAAATACAGCTATATGGACTGCCGCCGCGAGGCCACCCGGCGCGGCCTGACGATTCGAGGCCCCCGTCATATTTTCGACTCCTCGCTGAGCCATATCGGCATGCTGTACGCCAAACAGCAGGGAGACTTCCGACCCTACCACCAGCTCGTGTACGAACGCTTCTGGAAACGCGAACTCGAGATTGAAAATCCCCAGGTGCTGAAGAAGGCGCTGGAAGAGGTCGGCATCGATACCCAAGGGTTTCTCGATTACCTGACCGGTGACGGGCGCCGCGAGTTGGAGCGCATACAAACCGAGGCCGAAAAGGTGGGCGTGTTTGGCGTCCCCAGCTATGTGGTCAACGGCGAGCTGTTCTGGGGCGCTGAACGCCTGGTCCGCGTGCGCGAGCGACTGGCAGCCTAGCACGCTGGAGCAAAGGCCGAGATAAGGATTCCATCGCCATTATGGCCGTCCTTCTCGCTACACTCTTGGCCGTCCTAATCCTTTTCTCCCTCTGGTCCCGAGGGCGTGGACGGGCTCAGAGTGTCCCTTCCTATTTCTTCAACGCGGTGAAAGTCTACGCGCTGCTGGGTGAAGAGGACGCCAAAGTCGCGGCCCGCGCCGCCAGCAAGATGGCCACCCCCCGTCAGCGCACCATGATGCTGGATTATCTGAACAAACGGACGTCAGAGCTGCTGCTGGAGACAGCGGAACAGAACGCTGGTCAGAATCCGCTGGTGATCGTCGAGCGCCTCTTGCAGCTCAAACAGGAGATGAGCCTCCAGGCCGAGCCTACGGACGAGCCAGCGCCTGACCCCATCCCTGAAAAACAGTGGTTGCAGGACCATAATCAAGCCTATCTGCGAGCGCTGGGGCGGGGCGACCCCAGCGTCTTTGTTGCCCAACATCCGGACCTGTTCTCCTCCCAAACCACCAAGCCGGTCACGGCCAAAAACGATGAAGCAGTCTGATCCCC
This sequence comes from Candidatus Binatia bacterium, assembly GCA_022824615.1. Classification (GTDB taxonomy): domain Bacteria; phylum Desulfobacterota; class Binatia; order Bin18; family Bin18; genus Bin18. The sequence goes on from JAJDZM010000288.1 coordinate 5,763, forward strand.
CCCAGGCGCGCCCTCCCCTTGCCACCCTTTCTCAATCCGCGGTCGCGCTCTCCGCTTCGCACTCAGCGGCAGCCCCCACTCCCGCGCGGGCGACTCGGCCGCGCGGGCTGTTACTCGGCCTGGCGGTGGCCATTATTTTCACCGATGCCGTGGGCTATACGGTGATCATCCCGGCGCTGCCGAGCTTTGCGGCGGAATTGGGTCTGGGAGAAACCCGCACGGGTACGCTATATGCCTCATACGGCCTCATTTCTCTGCTGCTATATCTCCCCTTCGGTCTGCTGGTGGATCGCTGGGGCGAACGGCGGTGGCTGACAGTCGGCATGCTGGCCTTGGGAGTTGCCTCGCTCGGTTTCTGGCAAGCCAGCGGGTTCTGGACCCTGCTCGGCTGCCGCGTCACGCAAGGAATCGCCGCGTCCGCCACCTGGGCTGCGGCCCTCCCTCTCGCGGCCCGGCTGGCGACCACAGAGCGGCGTGGCGTGGAAATGAGCGTCCTGATGATGGCCTTCAGTATCGGCGTTGTTGCCGGTCCGGCCCTCGGCAGCCTGGGCCAGGTACGTGACCCCTTCCTGTATTTTGCCGGGGTGCCGTTTGGCCTGGCCGTATGCGCCCTTGCCCTGCTCCCGCGCCATGCGCCACCCTCCGCTCATGTGGTTGTCGACTCTGTCGCTCCATCTTTTTTCCGAGATGGATTACGACGCGAGCTTGTGTGCGCCTGCTTGGTGATTCTCGTCACCTGTGCCACGCTGGGGGCCATTGAGATATTGCTGCCGCTCCAGTTCTCCCGGCTGGGTTGGACGCGCCAGCACATCGGTCTGTTCTTTTCGAGCTGGGGTCTGGCTATGCTGATTATTCAGCCACTCATCGGTTGGTGGTCGGACCGGCGCGGGCGACGGGAACCCATCCAATTCGGCCTGCTCGCCGCGGCGGTCCTCACGCCCAGCCTGTTTTCCGCCCTTGATTCGATCTGGCTGTTCCCCCTCGCCCTGGGAACAATTTTTGCCCTGTCAGCGGCCCTTGTCCCCACCCTGCCCCTGATGGCGGACTATCTCACCGACGGGCAGTCTGGCAGAGCCTTCGGGTTTTATAATATGGCCTTCAGTCTGGGCATCGTGTTAGGACCCTGGTCAGGGGGCTATATCACCGAGCACCTCAATGTGCGCTGGGCCGCGGTCCTGGTCAGTCTTCCCCTGCTGGTTATGGTACCGCTTGTTCCCTATCTTTTACGCCATCCGCATCCACGAAAGGTATAGCCAGTGACGCAATTGCGGTCCCCAAGCTACGACCTGGCCGATATCGTCGCCGTCAATGATCTGTATCACCGACGCGGCTGGACGGACGGCCTGCCCATTCTTCCCCCCACCGAGGAATTGGTTCAGGCCTGTCTCGATGCGACTGGCCTGGCACCGAGCGCGGTTATTGGCGTCGAGTCCGTCCGCCAACGTCCGATTACCGCAGAGAAGGTCGCCATCAATGCGGTGATGGCGGGCTGTCTGCCGGCCTATATGCCCGTGGTCGTCGCCGTCATCAAAGCCATATGCCAGCCGGAGTTCAATCTGCACGGCAGCACGGCGAGCACCGGTGGCAGTGCCCAGTTTATTGTGGTCAATGGCCCCATTCGACAGCGAATCGGGCTGAACGCCACCCACAATGTCCTGGCTAATCACAGCCGGGCCAATGCCTGTATTGGCCGGGCCATCCGCCTCATACTCATCAATGTGCTGGGCTGTCTGCCCGGACAGCTCGACCGCTCTACCCTGGGCCATCCGGGCAAATTCAGCTTCTGTATTGCCGAAGACGAAGAAGACAGTCCCTGGACACCCCTCGCGCAACAGCGTGGCATTTCTGCCGGTATGTCGGCGGTCACGGTTATGGCGGGAGAGTCCCCGCACCAGACCATGAACGAGTGGACCCGCGACCCGGAAGAAATCGTCGAGACCTTTGCGGCGGAGATACGCCACAATATGTTGACCTATTCGATCTGGGCCGGGAATTATGCCCTGATCGTTCCCAAACAACTGCGCGACCTCATTGCCACCGCGGGCTGGCAAAGGCGCGATATTCAGGAGTACGTCTACCGTTCCGCCCGGGTTGTACGCCGCGACTGGGCAACGGTGGGAAAGAAGCAGATCGTCAACCTGGGTAAGGGCGCAGACCAGCGCTTCAGCGCTCTCCGCTCACCGGACGATTTACTCGTGATCGCCGCCGGTGGCCCGGCAGGTGGGTTTGGGGCGATTATACCGCCGTGGTTGGGCTCCCGGTCGCAGGCCGTGACGCAAATCATCGAAACCCTATGAAACGTATAAACGAAGCCGGGCAACCACAAGGGTTGCCCCTACGATTTACATCCCCTCGCCCCTTGGGGGAGAGGGCTAGGGTGAGGGGACCGGGCAGCCACCCACAGGGGGTTGCCCCTACAGAGCCCCCAACCCCTAACCCCTATTCGGAGGCTCCCTATGACACTACGCGTTCTCGATCCAACTTTTGACGGTGGCCAGGCGACTCAGGCGACCGTCTCCCGCCTGCCCTCTCTGGCCGGACGGACGGTCGGCTTGCTCGACAACGGCAAGCTCAATGTAGACATCTTGCTCGATCATGTCGAAACACTCCTGCGTTCACAACACGGCGTCAGCACCGTCGTCCGCCTGCACAAACCGGATGCCAGCCGTCCGGTTCCTGAAGATGTTGCAAAAGGGTTCGCAGCGTGTGACGCGGTCATTTCCGCGGTCGGTGATTGAGGCAGTTGTTCATCATGCAGTTTGCACGATGCCCTGACTGCCGAAAAGGCCGGTGTAGTGGCCACCGCCATTATTACGGATCGTTTTGTCCCAACAGCCAAAGCCATGGCCACGGTCCAGGGTATGTCCGACTATCCTTTTGCCGTTATCCGCCATCCCATTGCCAGCAATACCGAGCAGACCCTGCGCGAAAAGGCAGAGGAGGCCGTGCGGCAATGCGTCGAGATTCTGTTGCAAGGCGAGCCGCATGCCGATGCATAGCGACGGAGTAGCGGAGTCTTTTCCGCTTGAGCCCTCAACTGACGAGATGCGTCACCTGGTTGACCAGGCGATGCAGTATATTACCGCCCATATTGGGTCGTTGGCGGACCAGCCGGCAGCCAATGCCGAAGGCGGAGCCGAACTCGCCCGCAGCCTGCGAGAGCCCCTGCCCGAGCATGGACAGAGCTATGCCGAGCTTTTACGTATGCTGTTCCATACGGCCATTCCGCGCAGTTTCAACTGTGCCGGACCAGGATATTTGGCCTATGTCCCCGGTGGCGGCATTTTTCATGCGGCAGTGGCAGACCTGATTAGTGACGCGGTGAACCGCTACGTCGGCGTCTGGGCCGCGTCCCCCGGCCTGGCCCAGCTTGAAGCCAATGTTGTGCGCTGGTTCTGCGATATTATCGGCTATCCAGCTTCTGCCGGTGGTTTTCTGACCACCGGGGGTTCGCTGGCGAACTTCTCGGCCATTTTTACCGCCCGTCGCGAGCGCCTGCCCGAGGATTTTCTGGCCGGCAGCATATATACGTCCAGCCAGACCCACCATTCAGTGCAGAAGGCGGCCCTGCTGGCCGGATTCCCTGCCCACAACGTTCGGGAGATTCCAACGGACGAGCAGTTCCGCATCCGGCTGGATGCCTTACAGCAGCATATCGAAGCGGACCGGCAGGCGGGTCTTACACCATTTCTCATCATCGGGAACGCCGGTACGACCAATACGGGCGCGGTAGACGACCTCACGACCCTGGCCGACATTGCTCACCAACACGGGCTCTGGCTGCATGTTGACGCGGCCTACGGCGGCTTCTTTATGCTGACCCAGCGTGGTCGGGCTCGATTAGGCGGGATTGGGCGAGCGGATTCGATCACCCTTGACCCGCATAAGGGCCTCTTTCTTCCTTTTGGCACAGGGTCTCTTCTTGTGCGAGAGCGCGAGGCTCTCAAGCGGGCGCATCAGGGTGAGGCAGCCGCCTATCTACCGACCATGCAGGATGATCCCGATTGCGTAGATTTTTGCCAGATTTCGCCAGAACTCTCGCGCGACTTTCGCGGGCTGCGTGTCTGGCTGCCCCTCAAGATGAACGGCATTCAGCCCTTTCGTCAGGCCCTGGACGAAAAACTCGATCTGGCCGCCTGGGCCACAGGAGAACTCAAAAAAATCCCGGAGGTTGAAATCGTTGCCGAGCCCCAATTGTCCATTGTCGCCTTTCGGCTGAACCGACCCGGTCTGGATACCCCTGCCCTCAACGAACTGAACCACACCTGGCTTCAATCTATCAATGCCCGCAAACGGGTCCTGCTGACCGGTACGATGCTGGGTGAGCGGTTTGCCATCCGTATCTGTGCGCTCTGTTTTCGGACTCACCAGGATCGCCTGGAGATGTGCCTGGAAGATATTCGGTCGGCGTGCCAGGCGGTGTCAAACACATGAGCGCGCCCTCCGAGAACACGGCCTCGCGTCTCCCCTTCACCCCGCTTCAACAGGTCGTGCCCTTCCCTGAACTTGACCTAGACTTGACGCCCTCTCCTCTCGTATGAGAGGAGGACAGATATGGGCTGAAAGGAGGGACGCCATGAAGGGGACAGCCATCGGACTCGCGGTCGGCAGTTTTCTGTGCTTTCTGCAGAGCGTTGATTATCTGCGACAGAGCGACCTCAAGGGTCTTGTCTTGTTAGGCATTGGCGGGGTGTTTCTGTACTTAGCCAAAATGGCCTGGGAGAAGCCGCTGGGCGACCCTGATGACTAAGGCGCGGAGGACATGTCCGGCAACTCCCGTTTTCCCTCCTCCATCACCCGGCAAAACAGATTGACCTGCTCCATGTGGGCCAGGGTCTGACAGCGGGTCCGGGCCAGGGCCGGGCTGGCCACAACGACAGCCAGACTCTGGGCACGCGAGAGGGCGACGTTGAGCCGATTCTTGTGAAACAGAAAGTCGATCCCGCGCGGAGACGTATCGCCCTGGCTGGCACACATGGACAGAATGACGACCGGCGCTTCCTGACCCTGAAATTTGTCAACCGTACCGACCCTGGCATCCGACCCCAAAGCAGCCTGGAGTTTGCGGACCTGCATATTGTACGGAGCGACACACAGGATGTCGGCTAGTTGTAACGGACGCAGCCGTTGTCCGGTCGTATCCGTGAGGTCCCGACCAAGCAGTTCGCCGACCACCTCGCGGACGGCCCGCACCTCCTCGTCACTCGCTTGCGTATTGCCTTCGTGTGGCACGGGGACGAAAACCAGACCGGTTTCCCGAGTAATGATTCGGCCTCCCGTTTGGGGAAGGCAGACGCGCCGCTGGGCCGTTTGAGGTGCGGCGTGGAGACGGCCTTCGTACACCGCGTCAGAGAGAAAATGACAGATGTCAGGATGCAGCCGCCAAGTCGTGGCCAAGAACACGCCCATATCGGGCGGTATGGTCGCCTTCCCCTGGAGCAGATATTCGAGAATGGACAGCCCGCTCTCTCCGGGGTGAGCCCCCTGGACCGGTTGACCCAACTGCATCTGATCGCCACACAGCACGATGTTCTCCGTGGCCGCAGCCATGCCCATGAGATTGGCCACCGACACCTGACCGGCCTCGTCCACAAAGAGATAGTCCAGCTTGCCCCGTAGCCCAGGGTCGCTAAACGCCCAGGCCGTCCCGCCAATGAGCCGGAACTGCTCCAGACGTGGGAGCGCGTCCCGCACACGCTGAACATGGGTCGCTTCGGGACACAGCTCAAAGAATTGATCTACGGCAGGGCCGCCTATTTTGAGGCATTCCAGCCGCCCCTGCCGTAGCTCCTTACACTTGCGCATGAGGTTGAGAATGGCAGCATGGCTGTTGGCGGTAATGCCCACACGCTTGCCTCGGTCCAGCAGGTCCAGAATCATCCCGGCACCCAGCGTGGTCTTGCCGCTGCCCGGCGGACCTTGCAGGCAGAGGGTTGAGTGATCGAGGGACTCGACGAGCCGGGAGAGGTCTGTGGTGTCTATTGGGTCTGACTCAACCGACTCAAAGGACCCAACCCGGGGTGGACGACGCAGAAGAAAGTCGTCCAAGGCGGACGGAAGCTTATTTTCTTCCTGCCAGGTTTGGGCGACATCCCGGACAGCATTTTCAATCACCTGAGCAGAGACGTATTCATCTGGAATCAGGGAAAGCGAGTCCGGCGGCAGCCCGTCCGGAAGCTGTCTCAGCCGTTGTGGACTGAATTTGAGACAAATACATCCCCGCTCCCGGTCCACGGCATGGATGGGTATTTTCATCTCAAGATCGTGGGCAAAATAGCACTGGGCGCCGACATCCAGCTTGGTATCCTGATCGGGATCATAGCTATACCAAAAGCCGTGAGAGCGTTTGATTGGCTCCGGTGGCTGGGAGAGCCGCCTTAAACCGCCGAGGCAGTTCATATCCTGCACCAGCTCTTCTTCGGTCATGGCGTGACGGTCAAACATCGCCCACCACACCGGCTTCGCCTCCCGACGGTGAAATTCAACCATCTGTCCGAGCAGCCGGGCGAGGGGGGGAGAGTCTGTTGAGTCAGTTGAGTCGATTGGGTCCTTTGAGTCCGACTCAACTGACCCTATAGACCCAACAGACTCAATCGACCCCAAAGGGGGTATCCAGGCAATCCCGGCTTCCTGCTGACGCTCCCGAAGCCAACAGGTCAACTGCCAGGTTGATTCACAGTCGTCTCGGTTATAGGCGCGGGTCGCCTGGAGGAGCGGAGAGGCGGTCCAGTCTTGGGCCTCGCCACTCGCCAGCCAGCGTTCGTAGACGGCAATGGAGTCAACCGCGCTCGTTACCTCCCCGGCCCGTGCGGGCCGGTATAAACGTTCGAGGTTTTTAATCGAATAGTGCGGCTCGCCAACTCGCACGCCGTGCCGGACAACAGTATACAGGTCAACAAAAACTTCGTGACGCAGGAGCGTGTCAACCTCGGCTTCTCGACTCCCATACCGCCCCATCAGCCGTCGCAGCGCGGCCACCTCATAGTTGGCGTAGTGATAGATATGCAGCGTGGGGTCGGCCCGCCAGCGAGCGTAGGCCCAATCGATGAAATCACAAAAGGCCCGCTGTTCCTGATCGGTGTTATGCGCCCACCAGTCGTGGAACACATGCTGGCCGTCATCGAGCGCAAGCGCGCCAAAGAGATATTCCAGTCCGCCTTTCACCAGCGGATAGCCCTCCATGTCAAAAAAGATGTCGCCCGGAGAGGCCGGAGGCAGCAGGGCCAAGCCACGCCGCTGGGTTGGCGGGTCAGGTGCAAGAATCCGATAGGCCGGTCGGTCGGTCCCGACTGAGGCGGCTTGCAGTTGCGCCTGCTCCTTGAGCCGAGCAAACGCGGCCTCATCGATTCTTGGGACGTGCGTCAGCGTGGACTCTGCCAGGGAGGTGAGGGTCGTGATGCCGGCCGCGTTGAGTTTCTGAATCTGGCTCACAGAGAGATTGGCCACACGACTCAGATGGTCGGCGGTCTCAAGTATCCGGGTTGCCTGCACAGTCCAGCGACCGTAGTCTCCACCAAGCTCCGGACTGGGTTGCACCGCTGGATCAAAGTGCTGCATGTAAGCCAGAAAGGCCTGTTTCAGGGCGAGGTAGTAGTAGATGAAGTCGGCGGCTCGAAAGCGGCGGCGTTCACCGGAGCCGAGCCAGAGCAGCATCGCGTCCGGCCATTGTCCCTGAACGGTCCGGAGCAGGTCAGTGGAGCAGCAGAGTTGAATCATATGCACCGGACTCGGCTGCGTGGCGAGTGTGGCATCCCACGCTTCGTAGCTATAGTTGCCCAGAGCGGACGGCTCCGCAGTCCGCACCAAAAAATCGGGCCGACCAAGAAAATACTCGGGTCGGACGTCTTGGACCACATCATTTTGCAGCCAGCCTTGATAGATGACTTCGTGACCGGCCTGCATTGCCGTGATGGTCGCCTCTACTCGGTCCATGTCTGCAGGGAGCGTATGGATCTCACGGCCCTCTTGTCGGAGTTGGGCCAGACACGTCTGTTCATGCTGGTGCGCCCGTTCGGCGAGCGTGGTCAGGGAAAGCGGGTCGGGGTCGGGTTGAGCCTGACCCGGAAAGTCCAGGGCGTAGCGCGACATCCACGTCGCAAACGGCGAGGCAAGAAATTCATTCAGGTCTGTTGAGCTGTAGTAATACCGTCCGTTGTCCGTCTGCATACGGCGGCCCTTCCCCACCGCTATTCCAAAACAGCGCCGTGGACGGCGCCGCGACAGGACGGCAGCACTGCTCCTCCTGTTGGTGTCCTGGTGGCCAGCAGGTGAGACAAGGAAAATCGCGCATCAAACTCGGCTTTGGCCTGTTCAAACTCCAGCGTATTTGCCGACCGCTGAGAGACCGTACGCCCGGTCTGGCTCAGCAGCAGACGGATACGATACCGCTCTTCCATTGACCATACCCGCTCTTGGCTCACCCCGCCGCTCAGTGACGTGTTCAGAAAGACAAAAACAAAACGCTCCTGGAGGGCAAGATGTTGCAGGAGAACGGCGTCCTCGTTCTCCAAGGGATTAAGGTAGGCTCGGCCGGCAACGGACCGTTCAGATTCCGCACCGAGCTGAAAGGCGAGGGTCACGACCCAGACCCCGCCCTTCGCCTGATAGCCAACACCATTCAATAAAAACGGCTGGAGGGGCCGGCGATACGAGAAGACTTCCTCTACGCGCATGGCAAGGGCGGTCTCGCCGCCACCCCTCAGCCCGACCACAGCAGGCGAGCCTGGGGTGGTTGCCCGGAGGCGTTGGCGAGACCTTGCATCGAGCTCAACTTTCATTGCCCCTGAGTCTTATCGCGGGTGAGAGTGTTCAGCTACCTGGGCGATGTATAGAGGAGCGCAGTCCCCTCACTCGATGCGCCCTACCACTACGAGCGGAGCGCATCGAGCCGTCCGGCCAGAACCTGGGCAACCGGAGCCGTAGGTTCGAGACGCTCGAACAGAATCTTCAGAATGGCGGTCATGGGGGTGGCCAGCAGCATGCCGACAACGCCCCACAGCATGCCCCACACGATCAGGGCCATGAGAATGACGATCGGGTGCAGGTCGAGGGCTTCCCCCATGACTTTGGGTTCAATGATATTACCGATAACGATTTGAATCAGACTTGGCAGCAGGATGGCCAGGAGCGCGGTTGTGGTCGAAATATCCGGGCTGACAACAACAACCGGTACGGGAAGCAAGGTCGCGATAATCGACCCGACGCTGGGAATGAAATTGAGCAGGAAGGCGAGCAGACCAAAGACCAGCGCCAGATCAACACCGAGGACGGCCAGGGTGAGGCCAACCAGGAACCCGGTGGCCAGAGAGATCAGAGCCTTGGTCACGATATAGTGTTCAATCCGCGTCTCAATCTCCGCCCAGACACCACCGGCTTTCTGTCGTGCGCCACCAAGCAGCAGATATAAGACGAAGATCAGAACCAGTAAGCCCTGGGAGAGCAGGCCGACTATGGCATTTGTCGTCTGTATCAACATGCCGCTGACATTACCGAGGGGCAGTTGGGCGAACGGACTCCCTTCGGCGCGGAACATACCGGCTGGGAGGAGAGCCGACACCTTTGCCCCGAGCAGCTCAATCTGCTGCTGGTAGGCAGCGGCATTCGCCTGCAATTGACTCACGGAGGTTAAGATGAGCAGGCCCAGACTGCCGAGAATCAGGACACCGATAACCAGGGTTGAAGCCACGGCGACGAGGTAGGGCAGGCGGAGTCGGCGAACCTGGAATTCAACCAGCGGCAGCAGCCCGTAGGCAATGAAAACGGCCAGGACAAAAGGAACCAGAACGGGTCGCAGCCAATACAGGGCAGCCGCGACCGCTACTGTACTGACTATGAGCAGGCAGATCGTTTGGAGCCGTTGTTCGTGCTGGGTGGGGTCCAATGGTTCAGGGATTACCCTTGCGGCCGGGCATCTTTGAGGAGCCGGACGATCTCGGGATAGCCTCTGCCCATCGCGACTGCCTCAGGTGTCCAGCCATCTCCGCTGCCGCCTTGTACGTCGGCCCCTTTGGCTAAGAGGGCCTCAACAATGTCTCTATGACCGTTGTATACCGCGTAGCGCAGCGGCGTGAAGCCATCCTTATCTTCAATATTGACATCTGCACCGGCTTCGAGCAGCACATTGACAATATCGGTCCTGCCAGTAGACGCGGCATACCGGAGGGCCGTTTCTCCGTGCGCTCCCGCGACATTCGGGTCCATACCGGCCTCAAGCATAAGCTGGACCGATTTCAGATCGCCCATCTGTGCCCGGCTCCGAAACATCTTTTCACTATATTTCACGTTCCGGGCCTTCAACTGAGCCCGTGGGTCGTCCGCCGGTGCAGGCGCACAGCCGGCGGCACACACAAGCAGAACAAGGACACTGTAAACGACAGACGTGAAACGGCGCTGTGACATTCCTTCCCCTTTTCGACACATACTCCAGACTCCGTCCCACGCCATGAGTATTATGGTGTACAAGGACTGAAAGAGTCGCCTTATTTCTTCCTATCAATTACCAGTCCTGCCAGGACGGGCAAGACCCCTGAGGCTCAGGAGCAGACCCTCCGGGCTGAACAGAGGCCCCCAAGAACGAAAAATACGCCTCGGCAGCACTATCCTTGTCGCTGCATCATCACGAGCGAATACGGTTCAAACGCACCCGTCCCAAAATCAACCTCAAGCCGCTCGGTAAAGCCGCTTTCGTGTGGGCTCAGAATTTTCCGCGCGCGTTTCGCTGTGGGCTGATGGCCGGGTGGGCGGTCCGGGAAAGAGAGACTCTGTCCATCGTAGCTCGGTTGGTAGTCAATCAGCCCTCCCCCATCGGTATAGGCACGGGCTTCGAGATGGTGATTGGTGGTATTGAAACCGAGCATCACACAGGCTTCATGCACGTCCAAGAGTCCATCCTTCAGCGGGTAGGCCACGCGCATACGCAGGGACAGAAATTGACCACCCGCCTCCCACGCTCCGACCATCTGCTTGTGAAATCGCCGCCCGCCTTTCGCATAGCTTCCATCGCCATGAAAACGTCCCACAAGAAATTCGAGCTTCTGGAGCAGTGGCGGTGGCGGTTTGGGCGGATGGGCGAGTTTGTCAGACGGCAGCGGGTCCAGCAGAGTCTCCATGTCTCCCCCTTACTGACACCGGCCTAGTGCCCTCATGATTTTGTCCCAACGGCAAAGGCCATGACCCATGTCTCAGATATACCCGACTCCCCTTTTACCGCCATCCCGAATCCGATAGCCAGGGAATAAGGGACGTCTCTCGGACTCGTCGCGGCATGTTTTTAGCGATGAGAGTCACGGTACGTAATTCGACACGCCCATGAGTATGATCGAGCCTCATTCTAGCATGACCCTAGTACTCGGCGGTGCGCGTTCGGGCAAGAGTACATTCGCCGAGAGCCTGGTACGCTATCATAGCCAACGGGTCTACATCGCCACCGCCGAACGTGTCGACGACGAGATGGTGCGCCGGATCGAGGCACACCGCCGCCAGCGCGGGGCTGATTGGCGTACGGTAGAAGCACCTCTTGATCTCGCAGAGGCCATTCGGCAGGAGAGCGCACCCAACGTCTGCCTGCTGATCGATTGCCTGACAGTCTGGCTCGGCAACCTCATGCATCACGGCCGGAGGATCGACGCTGCCCAAGACGCGCTGCTCGACACGCTCGCCAAGGTATCCGGGCCAATAGTATTGGTCGCCAATGAGGTCGGCCTAGGTATCGTGCCGGACAACGCCGCGGCGCGCGCCTTCCGTGACCACGCCGGCCGGCTCAATCAGGCCGTCGCCCGGTTGGCGGAGCGCGTCTACTTCGTAGCTGCGGGCTTGCCGGTTCTCCTCAAGGAACCGCCCTAAGCCTCATGCGCACAACCGTCACAGCGACGCCAGCGCCCCAACGACTCCGAGATACATCCCCAGCTCGCTCATTTGCTGTACGCCACCGAGACAGTCTCCGGTATAGCCGCCCAGCCTGCGCTCATACATGCCGCGTATGGCGAGATGCCCGGCGGCAAGCCCTATCAGACCGACGGGAATAATGGCCTGCGCATACGCCACCCCCAATCCACACACCGCGGCCATACCGGTTGCCAGGGCGAATAGGAGGCCACCGAGACGTAGCGTCTCGGCGACCGGTGTGGCCACACCGACGGCTCGTACGTAATGGCTCGTCGCGATCGCAAGCACGGAGGACGACCGACTGGCAGCGTGCGCGGCGACCAGCAACCACGGGACAATATCTGACGGCAGCGCGACCAGGGCCAAGATTTTCGTCGCAAGCATCAGCCCGAGCCCGGCCACGCCATAGGTTCCGAGCCGGCTGTCGCGCATGATGGCGAGCGTTTTCTCCCGATCTGTGCCGCCGAGCCCATCGCAGACATCCGCGAATCCATCCTCGTGCAGGGCACCGGTCGCGATCAACGAGGCTGCGGTGGAGAGGACAACTGCCAAACTCATCGGAAAAACCAAATGGGCGAGCCAGAAAACGCCTCCGGCAAACGCACCGATCAAGGCGCCGACGAGCGGGTAATAACGGACCATGGCAGACAGTCTCCCCTCAGAGAAGACGCCCGACACCCGCACCGGCCAACGGGTCAGGAACTGAACGGCGAGCAGCAATGCGTCGAGTTCCCGACGGGCCGCGTTCATTCTCCTGCTCCGCTAACCCCGGCAGTCTCGAAAGTTGCCATGTCCGACAGCATCGCCGCAGCGGATTTGAGAATCGGCCAGACCAGCAGCGCGCCAGTGCCTTCACCCAGACGCATTTCCAGGTCAAGCACCGGACGGGCGGCCAGGGCCTCAAGCACCACGCGGTGGCCCGGTTCGGCGGAGCGGTGGGCGAAGATGAGATACTCTCGCAGCGGCGGGGCAAGCTCGACCGCGGCGAGCGCGGCGGCGCTCGCGATAAACCCATCTACAAGCACGCCCGTTCCGGCCTGGGCCGCGCCGATCAGCGCCCCGACCATCATTACCACTTCGAATCCTCCGTACTCGCGGAGCGCCCCACGCGCATCGAGCCGGACCGGTGTACGTGCTGCGGCCCGCGCGAGGACCGCCTGCTTGCGCGCCAGCCCGACGGCGTCAAGTCCGGTGCCGCCGCCGACCAGCGCGTCGAGCCCAATGCCGGTAAGCTTGTGGACGATCAGGCTTGCGGATGAGGTGTTGGCTATCCCCATTTCACCGAATGCCGCCGCCTCCGCGCTGATGTCCGCACCAATCTTACGACCGCTGCCAAGCGCGGCCTCAAACTGTTCCAGCGTCATGGCAGCCTCTACGGCACTGTTTCGGGTGCCGGCAGCAATTCGCCGCGAGGTGAGTCCAGGGGCCTGGACCGCAGCGCCGGCGACGCCGGCATCAACGACGTGCAGGTCTACACCGTTCACGCGTGCAAAGACATTCGCCGCAGCGCCACCAGCGAGAAAATTGGCAAGCATCTGCCGCGTCACCTCTTGTGGATAAGCGGACACCCCCTCAGCCGCTATCCCGTGGTCGCCCGCAAAAATGACCAAGCGACAGCGGTCCAGGCGCGGCGTGAGCGTATCCTGGATGCGGGCAATCTGCGCGGCCAGAGCCTCGATGGCTCCCAACGCGCCACGCGGCTTGGTTTTGGTGTCGATGGCGTGCTGGATCGCGGCATCCCGTGCATGGGAGACGGGCCGAATATCAAACATGAACAGATTTCCTTCAGTGGCCTCAGTCTTTTCGAGACAAGATCATTCGTATACAGCGGCGCGATGGCGACGCTTCGGGACCCTAGCATGGGGCGGGAGCAGCAACCAGTCACGGGAGGAGCGGAACCAGACACGAGGTGAGGCTGCCACCCTTGACTTCGGCAGGCTGGTTTGTATGTATGGGGCCTGCATTTGAAGCCCATGGACACTGCCGCTACGCATAAGGAAAAGATGAAGGTCCTGCGGGCCGAGCAGCGCCGTAAGGTGAGCGCCGCCCACCATCCGGGACGAGGTCTGGTGTTGGTCTATACCGGCGACGGCAAGGGAAAATCAAGCTCCGCCTTTGGTGTCATTGCCCGGGCGCTCGGCTGGGACCAGCGGGTCGGCGTCGTCCAGTTCATCAAAGGCAAATGGATGACCGGCGAACGGAAATTCTTCGCTGGATTTCCCGATCAACTTGTCTGGCACTGCATGGGCGATGGCTTCACCTGGAACACTCAGGACCGCGACCAAGACACAGCCGCCGCCGAGGCTGCCTTTGCCAAGGCGCGGGCGCTGCTGGAAAGCGGCGACTATGATCTGGTCGTGCTGGACGAAATCAACATTGCGCTCCGCTACGACTATCTGTCCGTCGAGACCGTGCTTGCCGGCCTCAAAGCCCGCTCGACCCGGACAAGTGTTATTCTGACGGGGCGCGACGCCAAACCGGAACTTCAGGACTATGCCGACCTCGTCAGCGAGATGCGCGAGGTGAAACATCCTTTCAAAGCCGGTATCAAAGCCCAGCATGGGATTGATTTCTGAGGCGGTATCCCGGCTGACCGTCCTCGCCGTTCTCGTCGGACTGGCCGCGTGCAGCCCGGCTGAGCAGCTACAACGCGTGGACCAGCCGACACGCATCGTCAGCCTTGACTACTGCGCCGATCAATACGTCCTCAAGCTGGCGCCGCGTGAGCATATCCTGGCGGTCTCGCCTGACGCCGAGAAAACCTTTTCCTACATGCGTGGCTACGCCAAGGGGCTCAGACAGGTTCGCCCCCAGGCCGAAGACGTTCTCGTCCTGCAGCCCGACTTGGTGGTCCGCTCCTACGGCGGAGGGCCGAATGTTACCGCGTTTGTCGAGCGCATAGGTACACCTGTGCTACAAATCGGCTCTGCCAGCGACCTCGACGGAGTCAGAGGCGCGATTACAGCAGTGGCCGAAGGGCTCGGCCAGCAGGCCCGCGGCGCGGCAGTGATCGCCAAGATGGACGCGCGGCTGGCAGCCCTGCGCGCCCTACCAGACGCGCCGGCGGGGCTATATATGACGCCGGCTGGCGTGACGAGCGGACCCGGCACGCTGGTCCACGAGATGCTGCATGCCGCTGGTCTGGTCAACTTTCAGCGGGAGCCCGGCTGGCGGTCCCTGCCACTCGAGCGTTTAGCCCATGAACAACCTGACCTCGTGGCGGCCGTTATCTGGGGAGCCACGAATCACGATGACAATTGGAGCGCAGCCCGCCATCCCATCGCCCGCCAACAGCTTCGCGAGCGGCCCGTCGTTTCGCTTGAAGGGGCCTGGGTTGCCTGCGGCGGATGGTTCCTGCTCGACGCCATTGAGGCACTGGCGTTGACGGGTAGCGGAGAGACCGCGCAGTGACCGCGAGTGGGCTCAATCTTGCCCTGGTCACGGCGGCGGTTGTGGTGTTGGTGGCCGCCTGTTTTCTCGGCACAACCCCCATGGGCGCGCCCCGCGTACTGGCGGCGTTCCTGGGGCAGGCTCCGGTTGGCGACAGTCTGGTCGTCTGGCATATTCGCTTGCCGCGCGCGCTGGCCGCGTTCGTGGTCGGCGCCGCGCTGGGGGCAAGTGGCGCGGCCATGCAGGGTCTGCTGCGCAACCCGCTTGCAGAGCCTGGGGTCTTGGGCGTATCGGCGTCAGCCTCTCTGGGTGCGACGTTTGTGCTGTACTACGGCTTCGCAGATGCCTGGGGGTATAGCGTGCCGGTGGCCGCCATCACAGGTGCGTCCGCAGCGTCGGCCCTCATCGCCCTGGTCGCGGTTCACACCTCATCGGTGGTGACGCTCATCCTGGTCGGCGTCGGCCTGTCAAGCTTTGCGGGGGCGGCCATGTCGCTGCTGATGAATCTTGCCCCCAATCCGTTCTCACTGGCAGATATGGTGAACTGGATGCTAGGCTCTGTCGCCAACCGGAGTGTTAACGACCTGGCACTCGCCGCCCCATTCATGGCTATCGGCCTGGCCATACTCTTCGCGACCCGCCGGGGCCTGTCGGCGCTCACGCTGGGAGAGGAAGCCGCCGTCGGCGTAGGTCTCGATCTCCGTCGCCAGCGCCTCGCGGTTGTGCTGGGTACCGGGCTGGCCACCGGTGCAGCAGTCGCGATCGCCGGCGCTATAGGTTTTGTCGGTATCATCGCGCCACATATTGTACGCCCACGCGTCGGTCACGACCCGGCGCGCAGCCTGCTACCATCGGCGCTGCTTGCCGGGGTCGTCCTCGTCCTTGCCGACATCGCGGTCCGTCTGTTGCCTACCAGTTCGGAGTTGAAGCTGGGCGTGGTTGCCGCTTTCATCGGCGCGCCCGTCTTTATCTGGATCACTCTGCAACGGAGAGCGGTCCGTGACTGAACTCTGCACAAAAAACGTGACGGTCAGGGTCGGCCGGGCGACACTCGTGGAGGCGGCATCCTTTACCCTACGGTCCGGCGAGCTGGTCGCCCTGCTCGGGCCCAATGGTGCGGGCAAGACTACCTTGCTACGCGCCGCACTGGGTCTCGGGCGGCTTTCCGCGGGGTCGGCGACGCTGGACGGCGCGGCCACGGCACGACTCTCGTCCATGGAACGGGCCCGCCGCGTAGGATATCTCCCGCAAGTGCGTCCGCTCGCTTGGCCCAATACCGTGCGTGACGTGGTCGCGCTCGGACGATTCGCCTACGGCGCAGCACTCGGACGGTTACGCGCTAGGGATGCCGAGGCGGTTGATCGCGCAGTGGCCGCATGCGATCTTGCCAACCTGGCACACCGCCGAACCGATACCTTATCTGGAGGAGAACTCGCCCGTGTTCATTGTGCCCGAGCCTTTGCCGCCGAGGCTCCGCTCCTGATTGCCGACGAGCCGACCGCAGCCCTGGACCTACGTCACCAGTTCCAGGTCATGGACCTCTTACGGCGTTTTGTGGATGCGGGCGGCGGCGTGTTGGTCGTCCTCCACGACGTGGGGCTTGCCGTCCGCTTTGCCGACCGGCTCATTTGGATGAAAGACGGAGCAATCCTTGCGGATGGTTCACCCGAAGAGACCCTGACCGCGGACCGAATACGGACAGTCTATGGTATGCACGCGCGGGTTGAGCGGCAGGGCGCCGAGTGGAGCGTACGGATCGAAGGGGTGGTCTGAGCGTGTCGTCGACCATGCTCATGCTGGGCGCATTCTTGGTTGAAGCCGTTTGCGGTTGGCCCGACTGGCTCTACCGCCGCATCCGCCACCCGGCGGTCTGGATTGGCAGCCTGATATCTGCGCTCGAAGCAACATTGAATCTGGACCGTTTCACCCCCGCCGTGCGCCGCGCGCTCGGTATGCTGACAACGCTCGTCGTCGTTGCCACAGCTACGCTGTCCGCCTGCCTATTCGTTGTCTTCCTTCCAGAAACGCCGCTCGGTTTCGCTGTGGAAGTGGCAGCGGCTTCCAGCCTGCTGGCTAGCCGTAGTCTGTATTGTCACGTCTTGCGCGTCACCCAGCGCCTGGAACACAACGATCTGACAGAGGCAAGGCAGGCTGTCAGCCACATTATCAGCCGTGATCCCACCGAACTCGACACCGCGGGTGTTGCACGGGCGAACCTGGAAAGTCTGGCCGAGAACGCTTCCGACGGCGTCATCGCACCCCTCTTCTGGGGCAGCCTGCTCGGCTTGCCAGGGCTGATCGCGTATAAGGCTATCAATACTCTGGATTCCATGCTCGGCTACCGAACCGATCGTCTATGGGCGTTCGGCGGCTTTGCCGCCCGGCTCGACGACGTGGCCAACCTCATTCCGGCTCGCCTCACGGGCTGCCTCATTGCGCTGGCGAGTTTCAGACCCACCGCCGTTCGCGTCATGCTCCGCGACGCCCGGACTCATCGCTCGCCCAATGCGGGCTGGCCGGAGAGCGCCATGGCCGGGGCGCTCGGCATTCGGCTGGGCGGCCCACGCGTGTATGCGGGTACGAAGACAGCTGACCCTTGGCTGAATGCGACCGCACCAGACCCCGGACCGGACGACACGCGGCGCGGGCTGCATCTCTACGTGCGGACCATGCTGCTGGCCGCACTGGTACTGCTCGTCCTGGCGGTCGGGGGAACCCGGCCATGAGAATGGACGAGTGTGGCCACGGAGGGGCGCTTGACCTCATGCGTGCCCGTTTCCCCCAGGCACCGGAACCCTGGGTCGATCTGTCCACCGGAATCAACCCCTGGCCGTATCCGCTGGACAGCCCGCAGCCGGAGACCCTCCAGCGTTTGCCGACCGCCACCGCAATGGCAGCCTGCAGGGACGTAATGGCGGAGACATTTGGAGCGCCAGCGGAGTGTATCCTACCCATTCCGGGCAGCGAGCTACTCATCCGTCTCCTACCGACATTGCTCCGACCCCGACGTGGGACGCGAGTGGCCATTACGCGGCCGACCTTTGCCGACCATGCCGAGGTCTGGCGAGCGTCGGGATGTCAGGTCATAGAAACATCGGACCCCTTGAATGTCCTCGCCTCGACCGATCTCGTCGTCCTGTGCAACCCTAATAATCCGGACGGCCGCGTCTGGAATCCGGGCCGGCTTGAGGCGGCGCGGACGGCGCTGGCCGCAAAGGGCGGCTGGCTGGTCGTTGACGAAGCCTATGCCGATGTTCGGCCGGACCTGTCCCTGGCAGCAGGCGGCGGGCGGGCAGGTCTCATCATTTTGCGCTCGTTCGGTAAATTCTTTGGCCTGCCCGGACTCCGGCTCGGGGCACTGATTGCGCCGCGGGAGACCCTGGAAACAGTCCGGCAGTGTCTGGGTGTCTGGAGCGTATCCGGCCCGGCACTGGCCGCAGGAGCGCAAGCCTACCGAGATAGCGGTTGGCAACAGGAAACCCGTCACCGGCTGGCGACAGCACGCGTACGTCTGGACGCAGTTCTGAACGCGGCCAGCCTGCGCGTGGTGGGCGGTGTAGACCTCTTCCGCTTTGTTGAGGTAGACGACGCCAACAGTATCTGGCACCGCTTGGCCGGGTGCGGTATCTCCGTTCGCCGTTTTGACTGGGGCCGAAACCGGCTGCGTATCGGCCTGCCGCCCGATACGGATGCAGAGGCACGCCTCGCCCAGGCGCTGCTCGCCTGCTGACCTTTCGAGAGTATCCCCAGGTAGGGCGCGGCGTTTTGCCGTCGGAGTTCCGTCCGGCCCGTGACTCAGAACTCCGCCCGGAAGCCGGTCATAAAAGTCGTTTCCGCGGATGAGAAGTACAGGACCTCCTGATAGTCGGCGTCAAACAGGTTCATCACCTTCCCCTCCAGGGTCAGAGCCCGGATGCCCCAGCGATCCTCGAATAACAGATAGGACAGGGCCATATCAGCCCGCTCGTAGCCGTCGTGGAGGACACCGCGCCGTTCGGTGACATTGCCCTTGATATACAGATGAAAGTTGGCGTTCAGACGCTCGCCGGCATAGTTCAGGGTGAAGGAAGCCACGTGTTTAGGCCGTCGAACCAGGGGGCCACCCTGCCTGAAGGATCCGAATCCGTCGTTTCCGGCATTCGCCAGCACTTTGGTTTCCAGATAGGTATACGAGCCTCGTATCGAGAATCCGTAAGGCAAGACGGCGGACGTCCCGATTTCAAGCCCGCGACTCCGGGCACGGTGCACATTCACGTAATTCGGCGCTGGTGCGGGCGCAAAGGTATACGCGATCAGGTTTTTGTACTCGGTCGAAAAATACGTCAGGCTCACCTGGGTGTCGAACGCGCCCAGAGAAAAGGGCTGGTCAAGACCGATTTCCCAACTCATGGACTGCTCCGCCTCCAGGTCGGGATCCCCTCGGGAAAATGCGGTGTCGACGTTCTGAGAAAAACTGGCCGCCTTGATGCCCTTGCTGTAGCCACCCCGCAGTTTGGTGTCGAGGCCGGGGAGGATCAGGGCAGCCGAAACCCGCGGGCTGACGTGTGTCCCATACGTGACCGCGTCATCCAGGCGGAACCCAGACGTCACGAACAGCGTCTCTTGCCACGCCAAATGCAGTTGAGAGTAGAACGCCTGGGCGTTCCGGCTCCCACTGGGTCCATTCTTTTGGTTGTAGTGTTCGTCTTCAACATAGCCCCCAAGGGTAAAGGTCGGCGCGACACCGAGCGTGACCGGCAGAAAAAAATCGGAAGAGTAGTCGGCAGACAACCGGTACTCGCTATTAATGGTGAGGGAGCCCAGGCCGTCACAGTCGTTCCAGGTCGCAGTGTCGTCGTCTCGGCAATCGACTCCTCCATTCTCCGGGTCGCGATAGGTGAACCATTCGTGCAGCAGCCCCAGTTGGAGATTATGTCGCCACCACGAGGTGGGCTGATAGGTCACCCGCGGGCCGAGAATGATACGACGATTGTCACTAGTCGCCTGGGGGTCCAAACCGTTCCCCTGCCGGTCAAGGATATCGCCGCTGCTGGTAGTCACGTGAAAGCGGCTGTCAATATAGCGGAGGGTGGTCGTGAATTGCAGATCGTCACTGGGGTCAAGGTCGAAACGGGAGGCAATGGTCGTGCTGCCGTAGTCGTTATTGATCGGCAGGATGCCCCCGCTGTCAACCCGTCCGACGGCCACGTTATAGCCGTATAACTCTGTCCCGCCGGAGATACTGAGACGCTCCTCAAAGGTGTCGGGGTTGCCCGCACGGAAACTCAGGGTTCCGCGTGCCGGCCCCTGTCCACGCGGTGTCAGGAGTTGAATGACCGTACTCATGGCATCAGAGCCGTACAGAGCGCTCTGCGGGCCGCGTACCACCTCAATACGGCCTATGCCCAGGGTCGTCATATCGCCGAACTTGAAACTGCCACCCGCCCGGTTGACCCTCACCCCGTCGATCAAAATCATATTATGGTCAGACTCACCTCCCCGCGTAAAAAGCGAGGTCCTCGCACCGCGGCTGCCGGTCTGACTGAAGGAGAAACCCGGCACCTCGCGCAACTGTTCAAACAGGTCGGTGGTCTGGCGCCGCGCGATGTCTTCCTGCGTCACGACCGTTACCGCGTTTGATACCCGCGAGAGTGGCTCTTCAAGCTTTGACGCAGTGACAATGATGGGGTCCAGCGCGGTAGTCGGCATGGGCTGCTGGGCCGCATACGTCTCATCGGCCTGGGCTAGCGTGGATGGGCCGCCGTCCCAGACCAGGAGCGCTACGGCCAGAACGGAGACATAATATGTAGACTTTCCCATCTTTCCTCCTCGGGGAAGCCTTCCCCTGGGAGAGAAGAGAAGCGGGTGTGTCGGGGACTGCTGAGAACCACCCGGAGGGGACCAGCAGAAACCTGCGTATCCAGAATGGTAACACGCGGTAACCCTTCTCCCTCCGCGGAGAGGCCGGTTCATGGCTTCAGGCAGGTTTCCTGGCTTAGGGGTTCAGGGGCTTACACCCCAACACCTGTCAGCGGCCTTCCCGCCAGCTTTCGCCAGCAGTGGCATCATCGAGACAGGCTCCCCCATCACAGTGGCGGGACCGCGTCGGCTTCGCACCGACTTCCCTTTTCCACCCTGGATGGGTACCTCAAGCACGGTTCGGGTCAGTTGGTATCGAAGGCCCACTGTATTGTCAAGCTCAACACCGAACGCCAGCGCGGTGTCGCTGGCTCAGGCGGAAGCCAAACGGACGAGCTGCCGGGCGAACGTCGGATTACTGCCGAAGTGCAGATGGATATAACTCGCCAGGCAGCGCTTATACACATAGCCTTCGGGTCGGGTCGCCTCCGCTGCACGCTGGCGGACCTGATACAGCGTTCGAGCCTTTTTGACGGCAAGGTCCGGCACCAATTCCGAGTAGTGGAATTCGTGACCGCGAACTCGCAGGGCGGGAAACAGGCCATTGGTTGGCGGAATCGCCACCTCTGCGTATCCCAGCGCGCTCAGACGCGCCCGCATGCGCACGACAGTGGGGTAGATGCCAACCATAGGAAAGTCGTGTCCGTCCCCGTCTTGGATGCCTTGGGTCAGATACATAAACCCACCACACTCGGCGTACGCCGTTCTCCCGTCCTGGATAAAGTCTTTCATCTCCTGACGCATAGTCGTGTTGGCAGCTAATGTCCGGGCATGGACTTCAGGATAGCCACCCCCCAGGTAGAGGCCGTGCAGATTCGGAGGGAGATGCGGGTCATGCAACGGACTGAAGAAAACGAGCGTAGCACCGGCTTGTTCCAGGAGTTCCAGATTGTCGGGATAGTAAAAACTGAAGGCTTCGTCCCGAGCGATGCCAAAACGAACGGGAGAGGCCAGTGACGCCCTGTTGGGCTGGGATTGGGGGTTAGGGGTTGGGGGTTGGGGAAGGGCGCTCAGCCGAAGGAGTGAGGACAGGTCGAGGTGGTCTTCTATCACTCTGGCTAAGTGGTCTATCTGTCCGGCAGATAATTGCCGCTCTTCTCTGGTGACCAGTCCCAGGTGACGTTCGGGCAAGGTGATGGCCTCGTCGGCTGGGAGGCCGCCGAGTACGGTGATATTGGGAACATCGCGGACGGCTTCTTCGAGATAGCGCAGATGCCCCCGCCCGCCGGTCTTGTTGAAGATTACACCGGCGACGTTCAACTCCGGATCGAAATGCTGAAACCCGTGAATAACGGCCGCAACACTGCGCGTCATGGCCGAGGCATCAACCACCAGGAGGACCGGCAGCTCCAGCCATTTTGCCATTTCTGCCGTACTGCCGGCTTCGCTCTTGCCGTCATAGCCGTCAAACAGGCCCATCATCCCTTCCACAACGCCCACATCGTGGCCATACGGACTGCGGTTGAACACAGTAGTGTTATAGGCTCGCGATAACATCCAGCCATCAAGGTTTCTGGACGGAACCCCGGTGACCGCAGTGTGGTGCCCTGGATCAATAAAGTCCGGACCTATCTTAAAAGGCTGGACGGACAAGCCGCGTTTTCGTAAAGCGGCCAGCAAACCGAGGGTCAGCGTGGTTTTCCCCACACCGCTCTGCGTACCGGCAATAACGAATCCGTGCACCGACCCTCCTTATCCGCGCATCATAGGCCATTACCTTGCAATCTGTGAATGTCCTCGGCATCATGGCTCCCCATGGCCTTGCAAGACCCCCCTCCCCCAGGCTCGGTTGAAGGGCAAAAAGCCGGTGTTGTTGCCTATCGGCAAGAGCCGGACGGAACCTATGCCATCCTGATTATTACCGCCCGGCGGCAACGCGATGCCTGGATCTTCCCGGTCGGAACGGTTGACCCAGGCGAGACGCTGGAGCAAGCCGCCGCCCGCGAGTGTATGGAGGAGAGCGGCTATACGGTGCGGACCGGACCGCTGCTGAAAACCCTTGACCTCGCGTCCAAAAACGGCCCGCGGCGCTTTTCGTTTTTTGCTGCCCGGGTGACGGGTGAAGTGGACGAGTACGAAACCGACCGACGCCGACGCTGGGTGCCGTTGGCCCAACTCGTCGATACCGTCAGCGAGGCGTTTGCTCCGGTCGCGCGGGCAGCCCTGACCTATCTGTCCGCCTAGCTCGCCAGACGTGACCGCCATGAGCGCACGGGTCCTCATGATCCAGGGAACCGGCTCCGACGTCGGAAAGTCCGTCGTGGTTGCGGGTCTGTGTCGTCTGGCCAGGCAACAAGGCTGGCGGGTCGCTCCGTTCAAGCCACAGAACATGTCGAATAACGCGGCCGCGTGTGCGGCTGGCGGGGAGATTGGCCGGGCGCAGGCCCTGCAAGCGCGCGCCGCCGGGCTCGAACCGCACCCGGATTTCAACCCCGTGCTGTTGAAGCCACAGACTGACCGCGGGGCACAGCTCGTCGTCCACGGCAAACCGGTCGGTCTGCTGAATGCTGCGGACTATACTACCGGACGCGCCCGCCTGATGACCGCCGTCATGCAGAGTTTCCAGCGGCTCGTCGCTGCTCACGACCTTGTTCTTGTCGAAGGGGCCGGCAGTCCGGCCGAGGTCAACCTGCGAACCGGCGATATTGCGAATATGGGGTTCGCACTCGCCGCAGAAGTGCCCGTCTGTCTCATCGGCGATATTGACCGTGGAGGTGTCATCGCCTCCCTGGTTGGGACTCAGAGTGTGTTGGACCCCGAAGACAGCGCGATGATCGTCGGGTTTCTGATCAACAAATTTCGAGGCGACCCAACCCTGTTTACAAAAGGGGTCGCGGTGATTGAGCAGCGCACGGGTTGGCCGTGCTTCGGCGTGGTCCCGTGGATGCCGGCCGCGACGCGCCTGCCCGCAGAAGACGCGGTGTCGCTCTCACTCGGGCATAGCGAGCGCACCGATTGCATTCGGATTGCCGCCCCCCTGCTGTCCCGCCTGGCGAACTTCGACGACGCCGACCCCCTCCGTTTTGAGCCGGACGTGGATTTTACCTTTGTACCGCCCGGTCGTCCGATCCCGCGCGATGTGGATGTCGTGATCCTCTTCGGCACCAAATCGACCAACGGCGACCTGGACTTCCTGCGCGCCCAGGGTTGGGACCACGACGTGATGGCGCACGCCAGAGCCGGCGGTCGCGTCCTGGGCGTATGCGGCGGCTTCCAGATGTTGGGCCGTCATGTTCACGACCCAGCGGGTGCGGACGGTCCGATCGGGTCACGTCCAGGGCTCGGCCTGCTTGAGCTTGAGACGACCATGGCGGGTGAAAAAACCGTCCGCCCGGCACGTGGACGTTGCACCCTGAGCGGCGCGTCCGTCACGGGCTATGAAATTCACACCGGCCAGTCAGACGGGCGCGCCCTGACCCGGCCCATGTTTCAACTCGAAACCGGCCCGGACGGCGCGCGCAGTCAAGACGGACTCATCGAGGGTACGTATCTGCACGGACTGTTCGGGAACGATGCGTATCGGCGCGCCTGGCTTCGCCGCATCCGCGACACAACGGCTACGGCGTTGCAATACGAGGCCAGCGTCGAGGTGGCCCTGGATGACGTAGCCGCTACGCTGGCCGACACTGTGGATACGGACGCGCTGTTCTCAGCGGCGCGACGGCCTAGCCGGGTAGCACCGGATATTTAGATACCGTAGACCTGGGCGACGCTATCCCCGAGCAAATTATTGCGTGCGGTCTCTGACAGCGGCGCGACCAGCTCCTCCAACTCTTCCATATAGTTTCCGGGATGATCGAAGTGGGGGTAGTCGGTCGCCCAGAAGAAACGGTCATTGCCCACATACTCGATGATATGCGCGAGTGCCCGCTCGTCCGGGTCCCCGGAAATCCAGCACTGGCGCTTAAAATAGACACTCGGTTTTTCCTTGAGCGGCACATTATCGCCCAGGCTGGTTTCATACGTCGTATCCATCCGGTCCAGGGCTGCGCCTATCCACCCCGCACCAGACTCAAGCAGCACGACTTTGAGCTGAGGAAAGCGATCAAACAGCCCCCATTGAAACAGGCCGTAGAGCGCCTGCTGGGGCCCCTGCATGCCCAGCGTGTTTTGCATCCAGCGCGCGCTCTTCATACCGTCAAAGCGTTGATAGGTCCGAATCTTGGGATGTTCGGCCATGGGATGAATGGCGACCGGCACCCCAAGTTCCTGGGCTTTCGACCAAAAGATATCGTGGTCGGGATGGGCGTGCGGGATACGGGTGAGTGTATAGGGGGCGAGAAAAGCGCCTTTGGCTCCTGCCCGCACGGAGCGTTCCAGTTCTGCCGCGGCCGCAGTCGGGTCGGCCAGCGAAATATGGGCAATGGCAATCAGGCGACCGTCCGAGTCGGAACAGAAATCACAGAGCCAGCGGTTGTACGCCTTGGCATATGCCAGGGACAGCTCTGCGTCATCAAGCTCACACTCCCAGGTGAGACCCAGGCTGGGGTAGAGAATAGCTTTGGCAATGCCTTCCTGGTCCAGGAGGGCGACCCGCTCCTGGGGGTCCATGGAACCAAAGGGGGCACTGCCGGGGTAGGATTGCTCCATCATCTGTTCGATTTCTTTGCTTCCCTTCCCCATACCACCCAGACCGGTCAGGACGCGCACGTCAAAAAAACGAGACGGTTTGCCGTTCATTTCCAGGACTTCCCGCCCCTCAAGCGTCCGAATGCGGAGTGCCCGGTCACGATAGGCGGGATCGATATACCGCTCCCAGGTGTCTGCCGGTTCAAGGATGTGACCGTCCGCGTCAATGATATTGTCATAGTCAAGCGCCATGCTGTCTTCTCCTCCTGTTCCGTTTCTCTTCCCGGTTGGGATGCCCCGTCTGCGGCACCCAAGACTCCATACGGTCCTGGGCTTTTGTCATACCAATTTCCGGCCGATCGATCCACTCAGCCTACCGCTTGACGATCGGCCTCCTACGTCAACTATGGTGCTCAATCCGTGAGTCCGCTTTTAGCTTGACCCCCAGGGCGTAGGCCTCCCGTTTGGGGATCTGGCATGCCTCGCTCACCGAGCGCGCGGCCTCTTTCACACCAACCCCGTCCGCCAAGAGCTGCTGCATCAGTGCTACCGGGGATTGTTCTGGAGCGTCCCCCTCCTTCCCGTCCCAGCCCTCAACCACGAGTGCAACTTCACCTTTGACCGGCCGGTTGTGGAACGCGCTGCAAACCGCGCTGATGGGTCCGCGCAGGATTTCCTCGAACTGCTTGGTCAGCTCCCGGCCAACCACGACGCGACGATCTCCGAAAATATGCGCAAGGTCAGCCAGGGTGCTCAACAGACGGTGCGGAGACTCGTAAAAAATGATCGATCGCTTCTCGTGGCGGAGTTCCCGTAACGCTCTTTGGCGCTGGCCCTTCTTTGTCGGCAAAAACCCTTCAAAAGCGAAACGAGCGGTCGGCAAACCGCCTACACTCATCAACGCGGTCAGCATGGAGGGACCGGGAATAGGCACGACCGGGATGTCGGCCTCAACGGCACCCTTGACCAAACGATAGCCTGGGTCGGAGATGCATGGAGTGCCGGCATCACTGACCAGGGCAATGTTTTTGCCCGCCAGCAAGGTTTCAATGAGTACGGGGGCTTTGGTTGATTCGCTGTGATCGTGATAGCTCGTCAGCGGAGTCGTAATCCCATAGTGCGTCAGAAGCTTGCGCGTATGGCGGGTGTCTTCTGCCGCAATCAGGTCAACTTCCTTGAGGAGCCGCAACGCCCGGAGGGTGATGTCCTCTAAGTTGCCGATGGGCGTGGCGACAATGTAGAGCGTGCCAGCCACGTCACCGGCCCCAGTCGCGGGCATACCGAAAATCACGATCAATCGTGCGCTGAGAGACCTTGGCAATGACCGGGAGGCGACGCTTGTACTGCGAGTTCATGATCCGGCGCGCAATCTGATCGACGAAGTCGGCTTGAAACCCCTCGGCCAGCAATTCTTGCCGGGAGTAGCGCTGGTCGACCAGGAGGTATAACAACTCATCAACCTCCTGATAGGAAAATCCCAACTCTTGCTCATCGGTCTGCCCCGTCCACAGATCCGCGGAGGGCTGTTTGGTCACAACCGGCTCTGGCACGCCGACACAATCGGACAAAGCCCAGACTTGGGTCTTATACAAATCGCCCAGAGGATTGATGGCCGAGGCCATATCGCCAAACAGCGTTCCATAGCCCAGCAGCAGTTCGGTTTTATTACTCGTGCCCAGTACGAGCGCGTTCCAGCGGGCCGAGTGGTCATACAGAATGGTCATGCGCTCGCGGGCCATTTTATTGCCGCGGCGCATATTGTCAGCATCGGGGAATTTGGCGAAGTACGCGTCCACCTGAGCTGAAATATCAACCGTGATCGATGCGGTCCCGGTGGCGGCAATTACCAAGTCGGCATGCTCGATACTCTCTTTGCTTGACGTTTTATACGGCATTTTCAAGGCCAGTACATTGTCTGGACCTAGGGCCGCAGCCGCCAGACACGTGCTGAGGGCAGAGTCCACCCCACCCGAGAGGCCCACGACCACCCGCTTGAGGCCGACCTTATGGACTTCGTTGATAATGAAGGCGGACAGGACGTGCCGGAGGAGTTCCGGATTGGCTGGAATGCGACTCATGCTCACTCACCTTTTGTCACGCACATCACGGCCAGAGACACACAGGGCAGCCGTCCCGTCCGGGCAGCACGCGCTTAGCCCATCAACCCAGGGTTGGCTCCGCCGTCTATGGTGATATTGGCACCGTGAATAAAGGCCGCACGCGCGGAGGAGAGGAACAGGATCAGATCCGCGACTTCCTCCGCTTCGCCAACGCGGCCCAGCGGGGTCATTTTGCGGAGGGTTTCTTCAGGGCTGCCGCCTCCCTGGCTGAAGACGGAGGCAAACTTCTGGAGCCGTTCGGTCAGAATCGGGCCGGGGTTGATGCCAACGACACGAACTCCATGCTGTGCCCCTTCGGCAGCCAGGGCTTTGGTAAAATGGTTGAGCGCCGCATTAGCCGCGCCACCGACCATATAGTTGGCTATGGGCCGCAGGCCGCCGGTTCCAATAATATTCACCATAACGCCGCTGCCCTGCTGCTGCATGTGCGGAAAGACCTCACGCGCCATCCGCACATAGCCAAAGAACTTGAGTGTCCAGTCCTCCGTCCAGTCCTCATCCGAGATGTCAAGAAACGGGCCGGGCCGGGCACTGCCGGCATTGTTTACCAGAATGTCTATCCGTCCGAACTCTTCCCGACAGCGCGCCACCACGTTTTTGATCGCCTCGGCCTGGGTGAGGTCGGCCTGCATGGCGATGAGGCGTCCACGCCCCACACCTTGGGCCAGTGCGACGGTCTCGTCCAGGGCCTCCGAGCCCCGGGCGCAAATAAGGACAGCCTCACCTTCAGCGAGAAAGCCCAGCGCGGCGGCCCGACCTATGCCTTTGCTGCCACCGGTTACGAGCACGACTTTGTTTTCGAGTTCGAGTTGCATGCAACGCTCTATACCGGACGAAATTTGGGAATCTTGACCCCAGGTTCGTGTTCAACAAAGACGACCTCGACCGGCATATCCATCCTGATCGCATCGTTGTCGATATCGATCAGACTGGTCACCATAATGAGGTCGGCATCTTCGTCCAATTGCACCTGCGCCACGTTATACGGCACCTTTTCATTCGCGGCCGGATGGACCGGGTGGACAATAATGGTCCACGAAAACACTTTGCCTCTGCCGCTCATTTGCACCCATTCGTGCTCCAGAGCATTACAGTGCGGGCACATGGGTTTGGGCAGCCAACGAAACCACTGGCAGGCGGTACAGCGCTGTATCAGCAGTTCACCGCGATTACAGCCATTCCAGAACTCTTCGTCGTCTATGTTCGGTACTGGGCGAGGAAAATTTATTGCGTCGGGCATGCAGCGTTACTCCTTATGCGCTAGGCCGCTTTCTCCAGTCTCTGCTCGTTTTGAATGAGTACGGTCGGATTCGCATCTGTCCGAGGAATCGGCAGCCCTTGTTCCCGTAAGAGAGCCAGGTGCTCTTCCATTCCCCACTTGGCTTTATACAAGCAGTCTTCAATCGAATGCCCGACCCCGGTGAAGCCTTCAAGAGTAGGAGAGTAAAAGCCAAAGAAAGATGGATCACTGGTTGCCTCAATCACCAAGGAGTACTGAATCTCTAGCATCGTTCTGTCACTTTTTTAGCCCAGCGGCCTTCAGAATTGCATTGCACGTTCCCGTGGGCACTTCCCTTGAGCCATGATAATCAACGCGAACCAATCTATCCAGACCATGTTTTGCATAGTAGCGGACAGACCCTTTCTCTTTCACGAGCCGAAAGCCATTCTGCTCTAAGCGCCGAACCAGTTCACTGAACTTCACTCAAGCCTTCCCTGACTATTCCTCTCGGATATGTCGCGTCACCCGAACGTCGCAATCAGCTTTGCGTAGCCTTCGAGCACCGGCCACTGCGCGTCAGGCTGGTCCGGCTCAATAAGAAAGAGGACGCGATTTGCGCCAACGCTCAGCAGTTCCTGAATGCGGCTTTCTACCGAGTTCTCTCCGGCAAACGCCTCTCCGGTAATAACGCTCAGGTCAAACTGCTCCATAGAGCGTCCATACTGCTCCATCTGTTCGCGAATCGTAGCGAGTCCGCTGGCGAGGTCTGGTCGATCAATCGGAATCCAGCCATCACAGTATTCGGCAATTCGCCTGGGCGACCACTTCGAGTCCGCTCCCATTAGAATCGGCGGGCCGCCCGCTTGTACCGGCTTGGGCCAGCACCAGATGGGATCAAAGTCAACAAACTGGCCGTGAAATTCTGCCTCGTCCCTGGTCCAGATTTCTCGGATGGCCAGCACCCGTTCGCGGGTCTGCTTCCAGCGATCCTTGAACGCGATCCCGTGATCGCCCATCTCCTCGGCATTCCAGCCCGCACCAATACCAAACAGGAAACGACCGTTGGACACCCGGTCCAGGCAAGCCGTGCTCTTGGCCAGATTAATGGGGTTGTGCTCCGGTACCAGACAGACCGACGTTCCAATCTTGAGCGTACTGGTCACCGCCGCGGCTGCGGTCAACCCGACAAAGGGGTCGTAGAACTCGCTGTAATACATGGGGAGTTCCCCGCCCAGTGGAAACGGCGTCTTGCGGCTGGTGGGAATATGCGAATGCTCTCCAAAGAACAGGGACTCGAAGCCACTCTCTTCGGCCCAACGCGCCAGGTCTGCGGGTTGGATGGTGTAATGCGTTGGAATCGTTACCAGACCAAAATCTGCCATACCTCTCTCCCTTCATATGACTTTCCTTGAATGAACCACAAAACAAAAAGGGCGGCCGTGCGGTCGCCCCTTCAGTACGGCTGCCATCACCTTAGTGCGCATGCGCCGGCTGCTTCTTCTTTTGCTTCCCCTGCCCGTGGCTATGGGAATGGGCATGGTCGTGCGAGTGCCCTTTTGCCTGCGCGTGCCCGTGGAGCCGGAAGTTGGTGTCATGACTGTGCGTATGTCCGTGGTCGTGATCGTGCCCGTGCGTTGCCGGTGCATAGGTCGGCTGTTTGAGCCCGCGCTGTTTGCGGACTTCCGTTGCCCGGGCAACGGAGTCGTCAAACTCGCCGCCCTTGCCTGCGGCGTGCGCGGCAAAGCGTTTGACCGAATACTCATCCATGTGGCAGGACAACGGGATCTGCGAGTGCTGCATGCACAGGGGCCGTGGATCACGCGAGTTCTGGCGCGAGGCGGTCACCGGGTCATAGGGTTCCCCGCTCACGCCATGAGAAATGGCAAAAGAGGAGACAATCCGGGGAGCCTTTCTGCCACAGTCCGGACAGGGCTTTTTCGTCTGTGCCTCGCCCAGGGAGCAAAGTTCTTCAAAGACGCTGTCACAGGGCGGGCAGTGGTATTCGTAGAGTGGCATGCTGACATATCCTCTTTACCTCATGGCTTTACTCAATGGCGGTTGGCGCGTGGGGCAGTTCATCCCAGTCTTCCGGGTCGTGCGAGATCCAGACCGTACACTCGTGCAGGTCCCGAATGGCCCGCAGGCGTTGAATGGATAACGACGAAGTTGCAGGATCGGTGTCCAGCGGCATCCCGGACAGGGTGTTGAATTGTTCGCGCAGATGGAGCGTATCGCCAACCAAGAGGAGGGAACGATTCGGCAGGCGCACATGCAGTGAGCTTTCCCCAGGGGTATGCCCCGGAGTTTTCAGCATATGCAGGCTGCCGTCCCCAAAAATGTCGAAATCACCGTTGAGCTCCAGCCACTGAAAGCCCCGCGTGGGCACTATATCCTTGAACACAAACACATCGCGCAGGTGGGGCTCCGGCCAGTAGGCGTAGCGCAACTCGTCCTGCATGATGATGAAGGTCGCGTTGGGAAAGGCGTGCATATAGCCCGTGTGGTCGAGATGCAGATGGGAGAGCAGGACATACTTGATATCCGACATCTTGTAGCCGAGCGCCTGAATCTGCCGGTCGAGCAGCATCTCCTTGGGATA
>JAJDZM010000296.1 GCA_022824615.1 Candidatus Binatia bacterium
TCATGCACTCCACTACCGGCAGCCGGAGCGTGCGTCGTCGCTCGTCAAATAACGTCCACAACTCGCTGTCGGGCGGCGAAACATCAATCATGGTCAGTGCGCGGGCGCCGTGCGCATGGGCAACCGAGACCTTCTCATTGACCGTTCCCCACAGCCCGCCAACATCGGCAAACGATTTTCCGGCCACAACCTGGCGAATATAAATATCCCGCACATCCCTCATGGGATTCCCTCACACAGCAAGCGTCGTTTGGAGTAGTTTTCCAGGGGCAGCAGCCACGTGTCTTGAACTGCCCCGGCTCCTATAGCAGGTTGAAGCGTCTCAGAACCGCAGCCACCGCCTGATTCTGCTGCCCCACCGCCCGGACGGCTTCCAGTAGCACATCCCACCGTGATCGACTTTGCGCCAGCTCCTCGGCAATGCCGGCCACCTTCTCCTCAAAAGGACGCGCAGCCGTCCGTCGGTCCCACACCACAAGGCTGACGTTAATCACAAAGAGTGCCGCAAACGCGGCCAGGATGCCGAGTATCAGCCGGGAGTGCTCCTCAAAGCGGATATTCATATCTTCGCGCAACTGCCGGTTCTGCTCCCGCATGTCCGCCCGCAGTTGGGCCGTCTCCGCCCGCAGTTGGGCCATCTCTGCCCGCAACCCCGTCAGTCCCTCGTCCAGCCGCGTCTCTAACCGGGTCAGCCTTTCAGCAATCTCCCGGTCGGTTAAGGCCGGTGACGGAGTAACCGCCCATGCCGAACTGGGCAGCGCAACGATACTCCACAGCACACACCCGAGCACTATCCCTCGCATACCGTCATCCAACAGGCTGAGGTGGTAAAAGTCAATAAGTATCCCCCTCATGGGGTGCCCTCACGCAGCAGGCGCCGTTTGAGACGATTTTTCAGGGACAGCAGCCACGGGCGGTTGGTCTTGAGCAGAGCGGTGTACACCGGCAGGAACATCCGCCGGACCGAAAAATACACCACCGTGCGCCAGGAATGGCCATACGCGGCCACAAGATGGGCCGGAATCAGACTCGTTCCTTGCCCTTGTCCGGCGCCCTGCTCCCGCTCCTGCCAGAGCCAGTCCGTTACGGTGGTGATCCGCAGATACTCCACCGCTTGCGTTGCGCAGGCGCGTCCGAGGCCAGGGCCGGGAACCGGGGCGGTTGCCGCTTGCCGTTCCTGTCGCGCGGCTTCACAGGCCGCCAGAACAGTATCGGTCATCTGCTCCAGCCGGAAGTCATCCTGAATACGCTGACGCCCCTGTTGGCCCATGCTCTTGCGTTGCTCCGGCTCGTCCAGCAGTTGGGCCAGGGCGGTGGCGTACTGCCGGACTTCGTCTTCTTCCGATCCGCGGCCAATCAGTACCCCGCATTCAGGCGTGACCAGCTCGCGCTGTCCGCCCACATCAGCCCCCACCACCGGCACTCCGCAGGCCAGGGCCTCATAGACCGAAAGCGCAATCCCCTCCCACTCCGAGGGCAGAAAGAAAATATCCGCCGCGGCCAGCAGGGCGCGGACATCCGTATTGGACAACGTCCCGACAAGACGCACCTGCCGTTCCAGCCGGTGCTTGCGGACAAAGGACTTGAGCCAGGCAAAATCCGGCCCGTCGCCGGCAACCACAAGGACGAAATCAGCCTTGCCCTGGGCAAGACGTAGCGCGGTCTGGGCCAGGACCTTCGGTTGTTTTTGGGCGCACACGCGCCCGACAAACATAATCAGCGGCGTCGAGGCGGTAATACCGTAGTGCTGACGGGCACGGCGGCCACGCTCGGCGTCGGGCCGCCAGGAGTCGGGATCGATATTCGTATGGCACACCTGGACCGCGGCCGGGTCTGCGCCCCGTCCTGCCATCCAGGCTTTCAGATGTTCCGACGAAACCAGGCTGCGATCAAGCGTTTCCTGATAGGTGACCGACATCTGCGGATAGCCACCATTCTTCCAGGCCTCTTCCTCAATATGGCAGAAATCAAGCAGGGGCAGCTTTGGAAAATGTGCTCGCAGATAGGGCAGGAGTTGGTAGCCGAACTCGCTATGCGAGACGAGCACCGCGTCCACCTCCCGGCTGTGGATGAGCGAGCGCAGAAAACGCGGATAATCCGCGGGCCGCAGAAAATGGTGCAGGAGAAAAATATCGGGCGTCAGGCCGGCAAACTGAGCCAGCCAGGGATGCTCGCTGCTGAGCGTCGTCGCTATGCTCACTTCCCAGCCCCGCCGGACGAGTTGACCCAGCAAATCCAGATTGAACTTGTCCGACCCGCCCATGGCCAGCCACGGCACGACCAGCAGCAGACGCGGCTTTTCCTTGCGGAGCCGGTTCTCCCACGGGAGCGTATCGGGAACGGTTTCATACGGTGCGAGCGGCGCGGCCTGGGGGGTGGGAAACTCCTCCCAGAGACGCGGGTAGCGCTGGCGCATTTTTTTCCGAAAGCCAGCCTCGCGCTTCCCGCCGTCCCAGTTGTCCCAGCGGTCGCCGTGATTCTCGCGGCGGCGATACCAGTCGAGATACTCCGGCAGCGTCGTACCCCAATGGCCCTCGTCGGCGCAGTGCAGCCAGAAGTCCCAGTCTTCCAGTCCGCCCCGGATCGTTTCGTCATAGCCGCCGACGGCGGTATGCACGCTGTGCCGCACCGCGCCGGTGATGTCCACCAGATTCTGCTCCAGAAAGACCCCCCCGTTGTGGAAGCCCTGCTCCCACAGGTACTCGTTGGCATCAAAGCCGACCGAGTAGCCCTTCACAAACGCGAATTCAGGATAGGATTCCAACAGCCAGATCCATTTCTCTATGGCGGTCGGCTCCAGCATATTGTCCGTATCGAGCTGGACGACGTACTCCGCCCTGGCGGCCCGATAGGCCGTATTCCGTCCGGCGCTGGGCCCCTGGTTGACCTCGTGGTCAATCACCCGAATCCTCGTGTCGGTGTTGCGGTAGGAGTCGAGAACAGCCAGCGATTCCGGGTTGGTCGAGCCGTCGTTGACAATAATCCATTCCCACTGCTGGAAAGACTGCCGCATGACGGACCGCGCCGTGTCGTGAAAAATCGCCCCGGTGTTGTAAAAAGGCGTCACGATAGTCACGGCCGGCGGGGCAGCCGGGTCGGCCGGAGCGTAGCCATAAACTGGCCGCCGGTCCGAGGCCGGAGTGTTCGTGTAATCGGGACTGTTGGGATCAATCATTGTCTTTCACCATATCCGGCTCCGTTTTGGCCGGAAATTCCCGGACCGGCTTGACCAGTTTCAACCGGCTGCCCAGGCGGCCCCACCAGCTCTGCTGCCACTGACGGGTCTGGGCCTGCCAGTGGTCGGCCCGTTCCTCGTGCTGCCGGGCAATGTTCTCCCAGTTGTTGCGCTGTTCTTCCATCCACGCCTGGGCTTTCTCCAGCTCGCCGATCCACGCCTGCTGCTCCTGCACTATACGTTCTCGTTCCTCCGCCCGGGTCTGCCAATCCATCCGCTGCGCTTCCAACCACGTTTTGCCTGTTTCGAGTTCTTCTATCCAGCCCTTGAGTTCCCGAATGAAGGTATTCTGAGTTTCGACCACACTGCGCCAACTGGCCTGTTGGCCTTCCAGCCAGGCTTTCCCGCGTTGCAATTCCGTAGCCCAATGACGGAGCGCGTCAAGGGCTGTCAAGGCGTCGTCAAGGGCCGGGCCGTCGGCGTGCGGTTTCCGCTCCCGGTATAACCGGAGGCCACGGCGGGCGGCGGTGGTTATTTCATCCACCCCGCGCTCGAATTGGTAGGCGTGCGAGGCGTTGCCGCCGTGCCAGCGATAACGGACCAGGGGGCGCGCCAGAAAGCCAACCCGATACGTCAGACACAACCGGAGCCACATGGCATAGTCACACGCAAAGCCCAGGTCCCGGTCAAATCCCCCCTGTTCGAGCAGGGCGCTGCGCCGGGCCAGGACGGTCGGCGCACACACCCGGTTCCCGTTGAGGAGCAAGGTCCGAAAATACTCCGGCCCATCCCAGACCGTGTCGTCGGTCGCGTCTTCAATCCAGTCAACAAACGCGCTTGGCGCCGACCCCTCGACCAGCGTTTCCACCCCGGAATGGACAAAACCCACGGTTTCGTCCGCACTCAGCAGTTGGACTTTACGCTCCAGATTGTCGGGCAGCATGACGTCGTCCTGGTGAAAGACGCACACGAACTCTCCACCGGCGAGTTCAAGACAGCGGTTCCAATTGGCCGGAATGCCCAGCCGCTCCGGGTTGCGGTGCAGCTGTATTCTCGGGTCAGACAGCGACTGGACAATATCGAGCGTCCTGTCGGTTGAGCCGTCGTCAACAACCAGGAGTTCAAAATCCCGATAGGTCTGGCCGATGACGCTGTCCAAGGCTTCTTTGATGAACCTCTCACCGTTATACGTGGGCAGACACACGCTGACCGCCCGTGTCGGTGTCAGTTTCGAGTTTCCAGTTCTCCTCCTCTCTCCCGCCAGGCGAGACCCATCCCTCCTCCCCTCTCCCGCTGGGAGAGACCCACCTCTTCTCCCCTCTCCCGCTGGGAGAGGGCTGGGGTGAGGGTTCTCTTCCTTTGGTTTATCCCGCACAGCCTCATACACGACCTCCATATCCTGCGCGTAAGCCTGCGGGTCTCGCATTGGTGTCGAGGCCGGCGTGAGCTGTTCCCGCAGCCGGGTATCGGTCCGCAGCCGCTCCAGGCAGCGCCGCAGGTCGTCGGCGTTCTCGGCTTCAAACAGCAGGCCGTTCACCCCGTCCCGAATGACTTCGGGCAGGGCCCCGCGCCGGGCGGCAATGACCGGCAGACCGGCCTGAAGAGCCTCCCGCGTGACCAGCGAAAAGGTTTCTTCGCAGATACTGGGAACGACCAGCACGTCGTGCCGGGCCAGAATCGCACGTAATTCATCATGGGCATACGTGCCGCAGAAACGAACGGACAGGTCGGCCGCGTCCGCCTCCAATCGGGCGGCATAGGCAGGCCAATCCGCGGCCCGCTCACCGTACAGGGAGACGGCAAAACTGTCGGCCGGCAAGCCGTGCGCGGCCCGTATCAGCAGATGCGGTCCTTTATGCGGCGCCAGCGCGCCGATATACAACACCCGCATGGGCCCCCGGTCGTCTCCGTGTCTCTGCCGGATAGGCACGACGCCGGGAGCCAGAACCTGAAGACGGGGCTCCAGAAACGGGAACAGGGCGGCCATGCGCTCGGCCACAAACCGGGACGGCACGGTCACCCGCCGCGGGATGTGGAGAAGCTGCTCAAAATACCGAAACCGCCGGCGGGCCTCCTCCGCCGTCGTCTCCGCCTGGAGGCAGGCAATACAACGCTCGCCCCGGTCCGGCCCCGGACACAGCCGGCTGTGGTTGTCCACGAGATGAATACGGACGCAGGCGAAAAAGAAATCGTGCAGGCTGAGGACGACCGGATAGCCGAGTTGGGCCGAGATCCGGAGTACGCTCCCGGACAGATGGATGACGTGCTGAACGTGCACGACCTCGGGACGGGTGTCGGTCAGTAGCCGGTGGAACGCCTCGTCGAGAAACGGATGGTCATACTCCAGGCGAAACTGTGAGGCGTGGCTGAGGTTGTTGACCACCCGTACGACGCGCGGCCCGTTGGGTCCGTCCGTAGCCGGGGCATCCTCCCGGACCGAGAACTCCTCGGCAGCGGGGTCGGCGGTCCGGGCGAAGACCGTCACCACATGGCCCCGCTGGGCGAGCGCCTGCACCAGGGTTGCAGTGACGAGTTCCGCCCCACCCCGCTTCTCGGGCGGATAACCATGCACGACCTGGAGAATACGCATAGACCGTTTATTTCTGTTTTATGCTCTCCTGTAAAGAAATCCGCCGCGCCAGAGAGGGAGCCAGACTATGCTTGCGTTCGCCGAGCCAGGTGCCCCATAGTGCCGCAAGATGCCAGGCCAGGGCCAGGGCCCCCCAGCGCAGCCCGACGCGCAGCCGTCCCTGGTGTGTGAGCCAGCGCCAGAACGACAAGTCCCGGCGCGCGGCGCGCCAGGCTAAGGGCACCATACGGCCCAGAGACAGACGAGAGGCAGAATCAATATCGCCTAGCGCACGCGCATGATCGAAATGCCGCCTGAAATTGGGCCAGGGACCATACCCGTGAGAATGATACACCAGCGAGTCGGCCCGATAAGCGGTTTGATACCCGGCCTCAAGCACCTGTCTGGCCCATAGTTGGTCCTCAGCGAAGTCCACCTCGGGGAAGGGGAATTTTTGCCATGCGCTACGGCGCAGCACTGAACTGACATTAGAGAAAAAATAAAAAAAAGCCGGGTTGTTAGCGTAGTCGAGGGCCTCACTGCTGTTAAGATAAGATTCCGTTCGGCCTGACAGTTCGTCTTCAACAATGCGCCGCCACTCCATGGGGTGACAGTGCGGCCGGGGGAGCTGGCGGCTATATGCGCCGGCGATCGAGGGGTCGGCCAGCAAGGGGGCCAGCAGCGCGGCCAGCCAGCCGGCATTGGCCGGGGTCGCGTCCTGGGTCAGAAACACCAGGTAGTCGCTCTGCGCCTGCGCCGCGGCCAGATTCCGGGTTTTGCCGTGGCCGAAATCCTGGGGCGGGATCCGCAGGACGCGCACCGCGTGCGACTCAAGAATGGTCAGGGTTTTATCACGCGAGCCGGAATCCACCGCGATGATCTCGTCTAGCTGAAAGCGCCCCCGTTGGGCTCGGACACGCTGCAAGGTTTCGGCCAGATAGCGTTCACCGTTTTTTGTGACCAGGAGAACGGAAACACGAGCCGGCGCAGTCATTCCGGGATCGGCGGATAGAGAGGTCTTTACAGTGGCAGAGACTGTATTTGATTGATCCATTCCTCTGCGTCACTTGTCTCCCAGATAAGAAGGAGATCATCCACCACAACACGAATGAGATCAGCGTCAGCTTGAAAACGCACCTTCATGCTTGGGTCGATTGTCCCTGACGGCGCGCCTGCACGAGTTTCGCGTGGAATTGAGGGTTGGCTTGGTGCAACGTATGCCGCAGAGCAGCAAACTCTGCATCGGCCTGTTGCAGATAGTCATCAATCTCGGCGCGATGAGACAGATAATAGGTAATCGCCCCATAGACCTGTTCCAGAGTCAGGACCGGGAAACACTCTGTTGCGATTGCTTCAGGGGACACCCCATCAAGAAAGGCAAAAACAACAGAATCCAGCGATACTCGGGTACGGGCTATCCAATACCCTTCGTCGCGTTTTTCGACATACAACCCTTCCATGTGCCCTCTCCTCTCCATGCCATATCACCCCAGGGGACTCCGACACAACCTCTCAGGCGGTACTGGTTCAGTTTGCTTCTTCCCCCTCACCCC
>JAJDZM010000063.1 GCA_022824615.1 Candidatus Binatia bacterium
CGGGTCGTTCAGCATGACGATATCGCCCTCGTGCAGGTCGTCCTGAAACGACTCCATCAGGGCTTCAACCGACAGGATGGAGGCAAAGATATGGACGGGAATCGCCGTCGCTCGGGCGACCAGGCGCACATCACTGCCATCATAAAAGAACACCCCGGTCGAGTAGTCGTGCACTTCGTTGAACAGCGGGTGCACGGCTGTACGCTCAACCGTTTTACTCATTTCTTCAGAGATGGCCTCTAGGGAATCCTTGATCACCAGGGCGGTAATGCGATCGATCATACGGGATCTCCTTTGTGGGGGTTAGGGGTTGGGGGTTGGGGGGGAGAGAAGGGACAGCCGGGACGGCCGCACCCGGTGACGGTAAAAGGCAGGGGTGGTGCGGTGACCGGTGCGGTCAAGTGCTTTGCGGGCGGCAGGGTCCGGTGCGTCTGACCGAGGGCCGCCGCGACGGCCTGAACGACGGCCTGGCTCGGTTGGTAGGGCGACCAGCCCACAGACATCGGTAGCTTGGCGTGTAAAAAAGTGTCGTCAGGAAGGGATATATGGAGGTGCTGGAAAACGCCCTCATTGGCAGGTAGGGAGGGCCGGAGAGCGAGAAAAGGAATCGCCGCTGCGGCCTGAGTGGTGGCCGCGGTGGTGTTCACAAAGCCTTTGGCGGCGGGGGAACTGCCGGAGAAATCGAGTTCGACGGACTGGCCTGAAACGGTCAGACGGACTGTGACGTGCAAATCCGCTTCTTCCAAACAGCAATGTATGGGCCCACTCTCCCCCTGCCACTCGCCGCGCGGCAGTGCAGACAGGGCGGCCTGAGCTTGGGCAGCGGTATCGGCGATGATACGGTCGAGGGCTTGGGTGTAGACCGCTGGAGTTTGACGGACGGCCAGGGCGGTAACAGCCGTATTGGCCAGTTCCAGAATATCGACCATATTCTGCACGTCTTTTTCGACCAGATGCGGCAGCCGGCTATTGAGGGTCAGCATGGTGAGCGCGTCGCGTTGCAGGACGCCCTTGCGGTAGAGCTTGGCCGGCGTGACCCGAATTCCCTCCGCCCAGATTTCGAGGGCAAACGGATAATACCCACCCAGGGCCATGCCGCCCAGGTCGGGCAGAGGCGTCTGGACAACGGTCCAGCCGATGAGTTGCTCGGCGACAAAGAGTGGACGTAGCAGCGTCAGGTCCTGAATATGCGTCCCGCCCGAAAACGGATCGTTGGTGAGGATGATGTCTCCCTCAGCGATGTTTTCGGAAAAGGCGTCACAGACCGTCCGGGCTACCGACCGGACCATGCCCAGGCGCGCCGCCGGGTCTATCCCGACTACGCGTCCGTCTGCTGTTGTGA
The DNA here is from genome assembly GCA_022824615.1 of Candidatus Binatia bacterium. Taxonomy (GTDB): domain Bacteria; phylum Desulfobacterota; class Binatia; order Bin18; family Bin18; genus Bin18. The sequence continues at coordinate 1,343 of JAJDZM010000063.1, forward strand.
GTGCAACGGTAACGTGCCGACGATCGATTAAGGCTAAAGAGGCCAGGCGGCGCAGGAGTGCCGGCCGCGCCCGTCCGAGGGTTGTTCCTATGGTCGTGCTCACTTCCTTGGCTGGGTCGAGGGAGGGTGCCATATCACTCGACCTCAATCACATAGGTGAGATGCTCGTCGAGGGTCGCGCGTTGGCCGGCAAAAAGGACGATGGAGGTGCGGGCTTCCTCGATGATGGCCGGGCCGACCACACAATGCCCCGGCACGAGTTGCTCTCCGTTGTAAATATCCGTCTCAACATAGTCTTGGGTCGAGGCCGAATAAACGGGCCGGGTGCCCTGCAATGCAACCTGAGCCTCCCGACTGCCCCGGCGGGCTGTTTGCAAGGTCGGTTTTGCTCTTTGTCCGACGAGGTCGAGGTGGATATTGAGAATTTCGACTTCATCCTCGGGTTTCTGAAAGGTGTATAACTGCTCGTGCAGATTGTGAAAGCCCTGGATCGTTGTCGCTATATCTGTGGTATTGAGCTGCTCTGCCTGCATGGTAACCGGAACCGTCACTTCGTGTGTCTGGCCGATATAGCGCATCTCAAGCGAGAATTGGGCCAAAGTCTGGCCCAGGTGGTGCTGCTGACTCCCGAACAACCCCAGGGCTTCCTCGCGCATATACCGGAACTGGGCGTTCATGGCCTCCAGGTCCAACTCACTCCCACGCGCATAGAAACTGCGGACCCGACTCACCCGCAGATCGGACAAGAGGTCGCCCAGGGCGCACAGGACGGGAGCTGTGCCTTTGGGAATCAGAATGGTTTGAATGCCAAGGTCTTCGACCAGTGCCCCGGCATGAATAGCGCCGGCGCCGCCGAACGCGGTCAGCGCGAAGTCACGTGGGTCATAGCCTTTTGCCAGAGAAACCCGCCGAACGCTATTGCTCATGCCGTTATTGACAATGCGAAAAATACCGCTGGCCGCTTCCAGCAGGCTCATTTCCAGCGGCTGAGCGACCCTGGTCTCGATTGCCTGTCGGGCCGCCTCAGCGTCCAGCTGCATTTCGCCGCCCAGGAAAGACTCGGGACTGATATAGCCCAGGACCACGTCCGCGTCCGTGACCGTGGCCTCCCGGCCGCCAAAGCCGTAACACGCCGGGCCCGGATGGGCTCCTGCGCTCTGTGGGCCAACGCGCAGCGCGCCTCCCTCGTCGACCCAGGCGATACTGCCGCCACCGGCGCCAATGGTGTGAATATCGATAAATGGAACCGCAATCCGATACCGACTCATCCACTGATCGGTGCCGGTCTTGGGTCGACCGTCCTGCACCAGGCAGACATCGAAGCTCGTGCCCCCCATATCAACGGTGATGACGTCCTTGAAGCCGGACGCCTCGCCCAGATACGCGCCGGCCACCACGCCGCTGGCCGGCCCGGACAGGAGGGCCTGAACGCCGTGGGCCTGGGCCTGTTCCAGGCCCACGACACCACCATTGCCCTGCATGATGAAGATGTCGCCCTGAAATCCACGCTGACGAAACTCCGTGTCCAACCGCTCCAAATACCTCTGTAAGCGAGGGGTGACATAGGCATCGACCAGGGTTGTACTCAGACGCTCGAATTCACGGACTTGGGGCAGGACCTCTGACGACAGCGAGATGTGAACATCGGGCAGGAGTTCGCGAATAATCTCGCGCGTGCGGAGTTCGTGGACAGGATTCAAAAACGCAAACAGATAACACACGGCTATGGCTTCGACCTGTATCTCCGCCAGACGCTGCACGGCCGCGCGGACCTCGACTTCCGCCAGGGGTTTGACGATCTGACCGGCGTAATCAATCCGCTCGGTCACGCCGAGACGACGGCGACGCGGGACGATCTGATACGGAGCCGGGAGGCGAATATCAAAAGCGGCTTCTTTATAGTTACGGCGGATCTCGATGGTGTCGCGAAAGCCGGCGGTGGTGA
>JAJDZM010000142.1 GCA_022824615.1 Candidatus Binatia bacterium
GCCGTCGCCCACGAGGTCCGCAGCCGGCTTGCCGCCGAGGGGGAGGCATGATCGTCCTGGGTGTGACCGGGCTGTTTCACGATGCGTCCGCGGCCCTGGTCCGGGACGGGGAACTGGTCGCCTATGCCGAGGAAGAACGCCTGATCCGGCAGAAACACGCTCACGGCAAATTCCCCCATCAGGCCATCCGCTTCTGCCTCGACCGGGCCGGGGTCGATTTCCGTGACATCGACGCTCTGGCGTTTTATTACGACTGTGCCCGCAGCCTGTGCGACGACTGGAAGGTCGAGCCGTTCTTCTCGCATTTCCAGCGTCACTCGCACGACCTGCTCAGCTATTTCAGGAACCTGCAAACGATCCGCAGCTATGTCGAGACCTTTGCCGAAAGCGTGGGCGTCCGGCTGGAGGTGATCGACCATCACGACTGCCATCTGGCGACCGCCTTTCTGTGCTCGCCGTTTGAGAAAGCGAATATCCTGTCCCTGGACGCGCGGGGAGAGTCGGTCACGGCGATCCTGGCAAAGGGCGAGGGCACGCGGATTACCCATCTGGCCGAAATCCCCATGCCGCACTCGCTGGGTATGCTCTACTCGGCGGTCACCAATTTTCTCGGGTTCACGTTTCTGGACGGCGAGGGCAGCGTCATGGGCCTGGCCTCGTACGGCGAAGACCGTTTCGCCGAGGTGTTCGACCAGATCGTGACCCCGACGCCGGAGGGGTTTGTCACCCGGCCGTACGATTATTGGTCACAGGCCGTCGTCGGTTGGTTGTCCGAGGTGCCGGTGGGGCTGAGCCGTTTTTTCGGGCCGCCGCGGGCCTATCGCAGAAACCCGATCGACGGCACGGATGAGCATATCGCGGCCTCGCTCCAGGCGGTGACCGAGCGGATTGGGGCGCATCTGTTTGATCTGCTCTTCGCCCGGACCGGCTGGCACGATTTCTGCCTGGCCGGCGGGGTGGGCCTGAACGCCAAGATGAACGGCGAGCTGGCCGCCCATCCCGCGGTGCAGCGTCTCTATGTGCCGCCGGCGGCCAACGACCCGGGCTGCGCCATTGGCGCGGCATTTGCGCTGTACGCCAGGGAAACGGGCAAACGCCCCTATCCCCTGCCGCACGCCTACTTTGGTCCGGAATGGAGCAATCAGGACATCAAAACCGCCCTTGAGGAGACGGGGGTTTCGTATGCGGCCTGTTCGGACGTGACCACCCGCGGGGCCGAGCTGCTGGCGGACGGCAATATCCTGGGCTGGTTTCAGGGCCGGATGGAAATGGGACCGCGCGCCCTGGGGAACCGCTCCATCCTGGCCAATCCCGCTGATACGACCATGAAGGATCGGGTCAATAATCGGGTCAAGCACCGCGAGGACTGGCGGCCCTTCGGACCCTCGGTGGTCGTGGAGCAGCGCGCGCGCTATTTCCCCACCTCCATGGCGGCCCCCTATATGACCATGGCCCTGCCGACGACCCCGGCCGGCCGGCGCGACCTGAGCGCTGCCATGCACGTCGATGCCACGGCCCGCGCCCAGGTCGTGACTCCCGAGGCCAACCTGCGCTACCACGCGCTGATTACCGAATTCGGCAAGCTGACGGGGATTCACGGGCTGCTCAACACGTCGTTTAATCTGAAGGGAGACCCGATTGTGAACACGCCGTACGATGCTATTGCCATGTTCCAGCAGACGGGCATGGATCATCTCGTTATCGGTGATTTCCTGGTGTCCCGCTAATGCGGGCTGGGAGTGCGAGCTTCCAGCCCGCAAGATAAGAAACAGGCGGGCAAGATGCCCGCGCTCCCAGGATGTAAGAAGGTGGAGGCTTGAGATTCCCCGATTAGTATATACAATTGTATTGGCAAGGAGGTAACCGTTCTATCTGAGAGACAAGAATGGCGCGGGACACACAGCTCTTTCAGACCTTCCAATGGGATGAAGACAAGCGGCAGACGGTTTTAGAGAGGCGAGGGATCGATTTTCTCGATGCTATCCGGATTTTTGCAGGACCTGTACTCACCGTGCCCTCGGCCCGGCGGGGTGAGCCCCGGTGGCTGGCGGTTGGTCTGGTCGACGGCATCGAAATGACGGTGATCTACACGGTCCGGGACGGCTGCTGTCGAGTCATAACCGCAAGGAGAGCGCGGCGCAATGAAAGGCAAAACTATTACCAGTATGTCACTGGAGGAAGCGATCCTTCGGAAGGATAAGACCGGAACCGACTGGCCGCGGCTGCGGCGGGAGCGCGCTGACGACGTGGAGCCGGCCAGGGAGGCGGCAGAGGGAGAATTCGACTGGGCGAAGGCCAGCGTGGTCATACCTCCTGCCAAGTCGGCGATCTCCCTGCGGTTAGACACCGACGTGCTAGCCTTCTTCAAGGCGCAGGGCCGGGGTTACCAGATGCGGATTAACGCGGTTTTGCGCAGCTACATGGAAGCCCAGCAAGGATAAGCTCCAGTCCGACGCTCGTGCGGCTTGGTCATGCTTCCCCCCTGGGAGTGCGGGCTTCCAGCCCGCAAAGGCCAGGCGGCCAAGATGGCCGCGCTCCCAGGATGTAGGAAGATGCAGGAAAGAGAGCAAGCCCGGAGGTCGGATGAGCGAAGCGTAACCCGACAAGTCCGGGGAGTCAGAAATCATCCCCTCTCGGGAGGGGTGGCCGAAGGCCGGGGTGGGTAAAGGGCAGGGCGGACCATGGGAAACCCACCCCGCCGCTAGCGCGGCACCCCTCCGAGGAGGGGATAAAAATGAAGACGGCTAACGGTATGCTGACCACCCTGACGACCCATCGCTATCTGCTGGTGACCATGGTCCGGCGTGAGGTCGGCGCGCGTTTTGCCGGTACGAGTCTGGGCGGCCTGTGGTCCTTGATCCAGCCGGCCATCCTGTTAGGTCTGTACACCATGGTGTTTTCGGCGATCTACCGGGTGGGCGAGATTGAGGGGGGGCATGGGTTTGCCGAGTTTGTGTTCTGTGGCCTGTGGCCGTGGCTGGCGTTTCAGGAGGCCTGCCTGCGCTCGGTGACCGCCATCACCAACAACGCCACTGTGGTGAAGAAATTGCAATTTCCGTCGGAACTGCTGGTCGTGGCGGTGGTGCTGGCCAGCTTTCTGGTGCAGAGTGTCGGATTCCTGTTTTTTCTGGTCGGGCTGATGCTGTGGAAAGGCATGTTCATCGGCGGGGTCGGGCTGCTGCTGTGCCTGCCCCTGGGTCTGGCGCTGCTCCTGGCGGTTGGGCTGGGTATGCTGCTGGCCTGTGGCAATGTCTTCTTTCGGGATGTCGAACAACTCGCCACCGCGGGGTTTACGCTGTGGTTTTTCCTGACCCCGATCCTGTATCCGGCCAGCCTCATCCCGGAATCCATCGGTGTGCTGTTCATCCTGAACCCGATGGTGGCGATTACCGATACCTACCGTTCGATCATTCTGTCGGGCAGCCTGCACCTGGGCGGCGCGTTGGCGTACAGCCTGTGCTGTGCGGTCGGGCTCTTCTGGTTCGGCCGGTATGCCTTCGAGCGCTGCCGGGGATTTTTTGCCGATTATCTCTAAACGGGTGAGAAAATGACTGATCGCTTCGACTACGCCGACTATGAATTCACGCTGCGCGACCGGCAGTGGAACCGGGAGATGCAGAGCGGCTATGTGACGCATTTCCGGGGCTGTCACAAGGTGCTGGACCTGGCCTGCGGCTCGGGCATTTTTCTGGAGCTGCTGGCCGAGCAGGGGATTCCCGCGCTCGGGGTCGAGCGTAATCCCGCGGTTGCGGCTTGGGTGAAACGGCACGGCTGGGACATCGTCGAGCAGGATGTGTTCGCCTTTCTGGAGCAGACGACCGAGACCTATGACGGGGTCTTTTGCTCGCATTTTCTGGAGCATCTGCCCTTTGAGCAGGTCCTGCTTTTTTTTGAATTGCTCGCCCCGCGTGTCAGTCCAGCGGGCACCGTGGTGATTGTCGTGCCCAATCCCGAATCCATCCGTATGCAGTTGTTGGGCTTCTGGCGCGATCCTGAGCATGTCCGCTTCTATCATCCCGAGTTGCTTGAAGCGCTCTGCCGGCACGTCGGCCTTGAGGTGATACATACCAACCGTGAGGATGCGCCCCATTTGTTGTCTCCGCTCGCCCTGCCGCAGGCCACGGAGACGGGCAGGGGCCAGCCTTTACGGCCTAGAGGCTGGCTGAAAGAAAAGCTCAGGGCCGTGTATTTTCAGTTCCTGCGCCGGTTACGACTCGCGCCTGCCGCGGACCTGCTGGCTCTGGAAGTACGCCTCCGGCAGGATATGGAAGCGCAGCAAAGAGCCATGACCGCCTGGGCAGAGGGAGCCAATGAGGCCCTCAACAGCATGTGGGCACGGCCCGACAATGCCGCGATTGTGTGTCGCAAGACAAAAGCCTGAGAGGTTGTGGTTCAGTTTCACATCGCCCCCTCCCTCTGCCGGCAGAGCGCCCCCCCTCCCTGGCCCTCCCCCTCAG